>DAOUWQ010000245.1 GCA_030667035.1 Candidatus Heimdallarchaeota archaeon
GAAAAAACACCCAAAGGGGCACAAAAAATTGGTTTCAGATACTACAGATCCTGTTGCGGCTTATAATGAATTCATTCGTGAATTTCGGAATGATAAAGGAGATTACATTTACCGCGAAAGAGTCCAAAAAATGACTGTAGAGGGCGGGATATCATTAATAGTTGATTTTGATGATCTGATCAAGTTTAATCCAGAATTAGCTCGTAAAACAATTGATGAACCAAAAGAGTTTGTCCACCAGGGACATCGAGCTGTTGCAGAAGTAGTAGAAATTGAGGATGCAGATTATGCTTTTACTACTCGAGATTTCTTTATTCGTATTTTTAATTTAGCTGATAGTGAAACGATACCTTTACGAAAAATTCGAGCTAAACATGTTGGTAAATTAATTATGCTCAATGGTATTATTACACGAGCAACAGTAGTAAAACCTCTCCTTGTTGAAGGGTTCTTCCAATGCATTCATTGTAATGAAATTATCATTGTTCCTCAAGCTGAAAGTCGCTATACTTCTCCACACCATTGTGAAAATCCCGGTTGTGGCAGAGCAGGTCCTTTCAAACTTCTCAACGAGGAATCTAAATTTGTTGATTGGCAAAAAATATCTATACAAGAACGACCAGAGAATCTTCCACCAGGACAAATGCCGCGTTCTGTTACAGTACTACTCACTGATGATTTAGTGGATGAGGTTCGACCAGGTGACCGAGTATCTTGTATTGGAATTTTGCAATCTATACCTGATTTCTCCCAAAAAGGTTCAGGAAAATTAGCTACTTTTTCGGTAAATATGAATGCTAATTACATTGCCTCCGAAGAAAAGGATTTTGATATTTTAGAAATAACTGAAGATGAAGTACGGCAAATCCAAGAATTATCCCAAAACCCCTACATTCATGATAGAATTATTGAGTCCATTGCTCCGTCTATCTTTGGTTATCGAGATATAAAAGAATCAATTGCTTTGCTTTTATTTGGTGGTGTTCCAAAAATTCTGGGAGATGGATTGAAAATCAGAGGAGAAAGCAATCTTCTTATGATCGGTGACCCTGGAACGGCAAAAAGTCAAATGCTACGATATGTTGCAAGACTAGCCCCTCGCTCTCTGTATACATCCGGAAAAGGTACTTCTGCAGCTGGTTTAACAGTAGCTGTTTTACGAGACGTTGATACAGGCGAATTTACTCTAGAAGCAGGTGCATTGGTCTTAGCAGATAGAGGTGTCTGCTGTATCGATGAATTGGATAAAATGCGAAAAGAAGATCGAAGTAGCATTCATGAAGCTCTTGAACAAAGAACCGTTTCAATTGCTAAAGCAGGTATCGTTGCTACTTTAAATGCTAGATGTTCTATTATTGCTGCAGCAAATCCAAAACTCGGCAGATACATCCCCTCACGTACTGCAGCAGAAAATATTAACCTCCCAGTAACAATTCTCTCAAGATTTGATGTAATCTGGATTGTTCGTGATGAACCTAACCAAGAAACAGATCAAATTAAAGCTCAACACATTCTGCGTTTACATACCATAGGTGTAACTGAACATGAGCCCCCAATATCTATGGATCTTTTACGCAAATATATCAGCTATGCAAAAGGAAATTCCACTCCAAAACTTACAGAAGAGGCTGCAAAACGCCTTGAAGAATTCTATCTAGAAATGCGTATAGCAGGCGAATCTAGTGATTCAGCTATTGCAATAACAGCAAGACAATTGGAATCTTTAGTACGTTTAACAGAATCTCATGCGAGAATGGCATTACGTAGTGAGGCATCATCTGATGATGCTGAAGCAGCTATTCGAATTCTCAAAGAATCACTGAAACAAGTTGGTATTGATCCTGAAACCGGAATGATGGATATAGATGTGATGATGGTTGGTACCTCTTCCTCCACCCGTTCTAAAATTGAAACCCTTATGGATCTCATAGCTGAACTGGAAGCACAAAATAAAGGTCAAGCAGTGGCTATTGATGAAATAATAGACAAATCTAGGGATTTGGGAATGAATAAAGATTTCATTGAACGCAATATTGAGCGAATGAGACAAGATGGTATGCTATTCCAACCGAGAGCGGGTTTTATTAAACGAACTTAAATAGCCAAATTAGTACTTTTGATGGAGAGGAAATGTCATTTGTTCCTTTTTTAATGAAAGTAAACCAAGTTAATTAGTGGGCATTCCCGATGAAAATTGCTAACTTAGATTTACCACCACAAGCAAAGAAGCTAATTCTAAAAAGAGGAATTGATTCACTGTATCCACCACAAGTAAAAGCAATAAAAAAAGGGTTACTTGATGGGCAAAATTTAGTTTTAGCTGTTCCTACCGCATCTGGCAAAACACTTGTTGCTGAATTAGCAATGTTACAAGGGATTCTCACTCGAGGTGGTAAGGCAATATATATGGTGCCACTAAAAGCATTAGCAGCTGAAAAATACACTGATTTTGCTGAATTTGAAGAACTGGGTATAAAGGTCATTCAATCTACAGGAGATTTTGATTCCGAAGATTTCAAACTTGCAAATTATGATTTAATCATCTGTACGAATGAAAAAATAGATTCCCTATTACGTCATGATACCAAATGGGTGAAGGATGTTAAAATCATTGTTTCAGATGAAGTTCATCTTATCGATGATGCAAATAGAGGACCAACTTTAGAAGTGGTTTTAGCACGTTTGAAGAAAACTTTGCCGAACTCACAAATATTGGCTCTTTCTGCAACTATCAGCAATGCTGATGAAATAGCTGATTGGCTAGATGCAGAACTAGTTCAATCCGATTGGCGCCCAGTAAAATTATCTGAAGGAGTTTATTTGAAAGGAGTTGTTGAATTTAGTACTGGAACTCAAATTAGAATTCCAATAGTTAGTACAAAACATCCAGAAATTAACATTGCCTATGACACGATAAAGAATAGTGGGCAAATACTTGTTTTTGCAAATACTCGTGCAAGCTCACAAGCAACTTCAGAAAGGATAGGCCAAGAGATTTCAAGATTACTTACAGCACAAGAAAAGAACCAGCTAGTGGTTCTTGCTGAAGAACTTCTCACATCAGGAGAAAAAACAAAATTAACAGAGCGATTAGCAAAGGTTATCCAAAAAGGTTCTGCGTTCCACCACGCTGGATTAAAACCTGCAGCAAGAAAAATCGTTGAGAATAATTTTAGAAAGAATTTAATTAAATGTGTTTGTGCAACACCAACTTTAGCTGCAGGAGTAAATCTTCCTGCAAGAAGAGTAGTGATTATGTCCCTTTCTCGTTATCAAGCATGAGTAGGAAACCAACCAATTAAAGTTCTTGAATACAAACAGCAAGCAGGACGTGCTGGAAGACCAAAATATGATTCCGAAGGTGAATCCATTATTATTGCTAAGAAAGCTTACGATCTTAACCGGTATATGCAACAGTACTGTTTGGGTGAAACCGAAATGATTTGGTCTAAATTAGCCAGTGAAAGTGCATTACGTTCACATATGTTAGCAGCAATATCTATTGGATATGTCTCGAATCTAAAAGAACTAACACAATTTATCAAAGAAACATTTTACGGATATCAAAATGATATTTCAACAACTGAATTCCAAGTGAAAAAAGTTCTTCGGTTTTTGAAAGAGGAAGGCATGATAGAAAATGAGGGAGTAAATCTCTGGGCAACAAAATTTGGCCATAGAGTAAGCCAATTATATATTGACCCTCTTTCTGCAGTGATAATTAGGAATGGGTTAAAAATTGGAGATCAATTAACAGAAACCCCAACAGAAATTGCTATCTTCCAATTACTTGCTACAACACCTGATCTCAGGAATTTATATCTAAGGCAAAAAGATCAAACTGAATTACAAAGATTTCTCTGGGAGAATAAAAATGAATTTCTTACAGAGGTACCGGAAGAATGGGAACCCGATTTTGAATATTTCTTGATGGGGTTAAAAACAGCTATTCTTCTATCAGATTGGATCGAAGAAAAACCAGAAGAAGCAATTACAACCAGGTTTAATGTTGGAAGTGGAGATATTCTATATTTAACGGATAACGCAAAATGGCTCCTGTACTCTGCAATCGAAATTGGCAAGCTATTTCATTTCGAAAATGTTCAGAAACAAATTAGAGAACTACACATAAGAATCTCTCACGGAATAAGAAAAGAATTGGTACCATTGGTAAAACTAAGAGGC
>DAOUWQ010000269.1 GCA_030667035.1 Candidatus Heimdallarchaeota archaeon
AGCAATATTTGCTGCTTTTAACTTTTTACCTATCTTTGCTTCTCCTTTTCTTTTTTCATAACATTAAAATCTTTTTGGTTATACGGAGATTTAATTTAAACTTCTTTAAAACCAAAAAAGACTACTAAATAGAGAAGAATTGTTAAAAGAATGAAAGATGATGCTTAGTTGTTTAAGCACCAAATCTTTTGATAAGATTTTTGCGTTGTCTCGGATTAGATTGGGAAGCCATTGTCATATTACAATATTCCATACATTTAGTATTTGAAAGAGCATTTACTTTAATGGTCATACTTTGAAGCATTTTAGCAACTTTAATCAAATTTGGAATAATATTAGACAATTGAGCTTCTCGACTGAGAACAACAGCCATAATTTTATCAGTACTGATTTTTGATACTCCAACGAGAATATCATTTGGAGCAATAAATTGGACATTAGCATCTGCAGGTAAGATATAATCAATTTGGCTTCCAACTAAACCCAATAAAGACTTGAATGCGGCTAATCCAAGATCCCCATTAGAGTCTTTAGCACTTGAGAATAGTGATCCACCAAATATATTGAAAACACCAACTCCAAGAACATCTTTGTAGGAACCCATGAAATACCCTATTGTGGAACTAGCATCTAGCGTATTCGCAACTTTATCTAAATCTGCATGTTCGTTTTTCATAGATTTGTTCACCTCGGCATACTTCCAGCATAATTATTTATGCTACCTAACATTACTATTAGCTGAAAGCTATTTTTAATACAACGAATATTCTCAGCTCTATTGAGATATTACATAGAGACCTTGTTCAATAGAAAAGAAGTCTGTGTTTTTCACATAAAAAGCTTATGAGGATGATTTTTAACAAAAAAATTCTAAACTGAACAGTTTTTTTAAATAACTAAAGAATGATAGTATAATTTCAAGCATTTATGGAGAGAGAAAAATGCGAAAGACAACACTGATCTCAAGTTTATTGATATTAGTAGTGATATTTTCTGCGAGTTTAAAAATTGAAAATACTATTATAAGGGCAGAAAGTGATGACCAATCTGAACCTATTTCTTGCGATGCTTTAGGTAATCCGATTGGGGATAAGGGGATTTTAGCACAATATACAAACACAGAATTCATTTTAGATGGTAATCTTAGTGATTGGGAGACAGAAGGAATTGAAAGCGAATTTCTAGCTTACACAACTGTTTACCTTGCGTATGATTCCAATTATGTTTATGTTGGTTTAACATGGGAAGATAGCACTTTCAATGACACTATATTTACTTGGAATAAAACAGGTATGTACGATGACGATGATGCTGATTGGAATCCAATTGATGGAGCTGATGATATGGTATCTGTAGGATTTGCTCCAAGTGATAACATAACAAAAGGTGATTTCTGGATTTGGACTGCATCTAATAGAACCCTTGATGGGTATGTTTACGAATGTGATTATGGAGGCACTCCAGACATGGGTTTAACTCCATATTTGGTTAACACTAATGACACAGATTTTGGTTATTGGGGATCAAAACCAGTTTATTATAATAATTGGACTCCAATTGTAGATTACGCAGCAATTCCAAATGGCACTTTAATTGATGGGTGGTATAATAAAGGACTGATTGCTCCAACAGCAAGTCAAGTAGATGTAACCATGAATTGGACATATAGCAATGAACAATATACTATGGAATTTAAGAGACCACTAGATACTTCCAAAAGTGATGATTATACTTTAGATTTTGGTAGTGATGACTTAACATTTTATCTTAATGTTAAAAACCAAGATGACACAATATACGAAAGTTACTATTACAAAGATTTCAAAATTACAATTGCTAATGATCCCGCAGAATTATCGTTTGATGCTTTACCTGAATCAGTCTCCGAAACCTTGCTGATTACTGGAGAAGTCTATGATGATTTTGAGGATGTCGAAATTATAATTACTTGTTCCGGCTGGGATAATACTTATGGATCTGGTGTTTATTTTGAAGCATCAATAAATTCGATTACTGGTGCATGGAGCTTTTTATTCTTTTATGATGAATGGGACATGCCATTAGGTACTAACAACATTACTGTTTCATTTGATCCGAAGTATGAGGACCCAATAATTCTATGGCAAGAAATTGAAATAGAAGACACTCGCCCTCCATATATTTATGGGGTTACAGATGTCTCTGATTGGTATCCAGATGGCGTACCTTTAGATATTGATGAAATAACAATTACGGTTGGAATAGAAGATGATTATTGCCAGAATGATGATTTAACCGCATATCTCTATTATTACAAAGGCGATGATGTTCTCTCAATGGTGGAAATGATTCAATTTTCAGTTTCAGGCAGAACTTTTTCTGGTGTTATTCCAGTTGAACATGATGAGGATATTGAATACTTTTACAATTATTTTGTAGAAGTATTTGATACTACTATGAATAAGGTTACAACGACAAAACTCAATTTTACTTCAATAGCAGGCATTTATACACCGATATTAACTGGCACTGAAAACTCTCAGATTGTTCCTTTACCAATATTGGGAATTACTATAGCAGCAATGGTACTATTAACAATTATTGGAAAAGCAAACCAAAAGAAAAGAAAATAATCAAATCATAATGCAACAATGGTCTATCTAGAGATTGATTTTTTGTTTTTCGATCTCTAATTTTCCTTTTTTATTTATTTTCAACTGAACGATTTTTTTAAATAATAAAAGGATGATAGAATAATCTCAAGCATTTATGGAGAGAGAAAAATGCGAAAGACAACACTAATTTCTAGTTTTTTAACATTAATAATGATAGTTTCTATTGCAATATTATCAACACCAGCACAATCTGGTTTTGCAGTAACACCTGAACCCAATCTTTTCACACAGGATGATATCGGAGACCCAATGGGTGATAAAGGTATTTGGGCTGTAGATGCAAGTACAAACACCATTCTAGCAGATGGCGATTTAGCAGATTGGGATGGTTTGGCCTTTGAAAATTTTAATGGAATAAATGTATCTTTAGCTTATGATGCAACTAATGTTTATATCGCATTGCAATGGGAAGATACAACCAATAGTATTGAAGTTGGTCAATGGAATAAAACAGGTCTGATTAACCCATCACTTGTCGACTGGTCATTTGTTGAGGGAGCAGATGATGCTGTCCAAATTGGCTTCACTGATGGTGTAGATACAGACATTATGATATGGACTGCATCTAATAGAACTAAAGTAGATCTAGCATTTGAATGCGATGATGAAGGTATAGCTGATGCAGGTGCTCTGCCATACGCAATGAATACAAACGAAACTGACACTTTTGTTGATGCCAAACCAATATACGATAATGATTGGATATTGATCGGAGACGAATTGACAGTTTCGAATGGTACTTTGTATAATGCTTGGCAAGATGATGATTCAGCAAACATTGCTGGAGGTGGGCAACTAAATACAGCTGTCGGTGCAGATTTCAACAGTACATTGGAAAATTGCTATACTATAGAGATGATTAGACTTTTAGACACAACTGATCCCGATGATTTTGTTCTTGACTTCACAAGTGCTTTATCCTTCAAAGTAGGTGTAGCTAATCAAGATAGGACAATCGATATGCTTATTCAAACAATTTCATTAGAAATTTCAACAACAAATGAAGCAGCAGATTTAACATTCACAGAAATTACTACCAATCCAGTTTCAGAAACACTAATAATAACTGGGGAAGTATTCGACGACTACGAAGGTTACAGCTTAATTGTTGAAATGGATGGATGGGATTACACTTATGGTGCAGGCGCCTTCATGCCCGCAGATATCAATGAAGCAACTGGAGCCTACAGTTTCTTATTCACATTTGATGGATGGGACATGCCTCTAGGTGAACAAACAATCTTTGTTAGTCTTTATACACTATACGAAGCTCCAATTGTATTAAACCAAACAATTGAAATTGATGATATCAACGCTCCATA
>DAOUWQ010000266.1 GCA_030667035.1 Candidatus Heimdallarchaeota archaeon
AAGACCAAATAAAACAAAAATATTTAGTTTTGCTTAGAAAATACTAATTTATGATTTAGTTGGTAGCTAACATTTTTCTACCAACTAAAGAATTTCTCTTTTTAATATTATTTTTTCATATTATATGGATAATCTGTTGTTTTAAGAAAAGCAATATCTAATATTTATCTGTGCACACCAATGTCAAGAGGAGAAAATTTTCAGTCGGAACGAACATCGGCAGATACTCAAAACGAGAATCAAGGAATATCTCAATCTCGAGATGAATCAAACATAGTTAGATTAAGAGATATCGAAGACACTTTTGATGTTCCTATTCCAAAAGATCCACTGAAAAGAATAATCGGTCAAGATTTTGCGATTAAACTAGCTCGTATGGCAGCTCAGCAAAGAAGAAATCTGTTGCTTATAGGCCCACCCGGTATAGGAAAATCTATGATCGCTCAAGCATTATCTTTTCATCTAGGGGAACCATCTGAGGAAATTTGGGTTGTGCATAATCCAGAGAATCCTGAAAGACCATTTTTTGAAATCAAACAATTACACGAACTTCGCTTTAGAAAACAACAAACAACCAAAAACAGTGAGTTTGGTGAACTAATTCATCCCTCCAAAGCACCATTTGATGTTGCAGTAAAACTAGGATATGGGTGTGAACATTGTTCTAATTTTTCTATCCCCGAAGCACGATTATGCCCTCATTGTAATAAATCAAAACGTAAGAAATCATCATCTAGATTTGGTGATTTACTTTCGCTCTCACCATTCACTGCAAAAACAGCTGATGGATCTAAAGTATCCAAAGCGATTTATCTTCCTGATGGCAGAGAAGAGATTCTTTTATTTGAAGAAGCAGGAAACAATATTAGAGTATTTGACCAAAAAGCCATTGAACTTTCTCATGCTAAAAAAGGAACTAAACCAATGAAAGTTCTTGTTCCAATTAGACGATCACTTTTTGTCCAAGCAACTGGTGCAAGCGTAACTGAATTACTTGGTGATTGTTTGCATGATCCATACGGTGGACATCATAAACTAGGTACTCCACCTTACAAACGAGTAGTAGCAGGGAGTATACATGAAGCTCATCAAGGAGTTTTATTTGTGGATGAAATTTCCCAACTTGGTTCTTTACAAAGATCATTATTAACTGCTATGCAAGAGAGAAAGTTTCCAATTATTGGCAGAAATCCTCAAAGCTCAGGTGCTTCAGTAAGAGTAGATAACGTTCCTTGTGATTTCGTTCTTGTAGCAGCGTGTAATCTTGCAGACCTACCAAAAATATTACCACCTATGCGTTCAAGAATTCAAGGTGATGGTTATGAAATTCTCTTGAAAACTGCAATGCCAGATAATGAAGCAAACAGAATTAAATTAATGCAATTCATTGCACAAGAAATTCTTCGAGATAATAAAATTCCAGCTATGGATCGTAGAGGTATCAATGATATAATAAAATATGCGAGATATATTGCTGAGAATGTAGATAAAGAAGAAGCATCATTGACGTTACGTCTAAGAGAACTTGCAGGATTAATTAAAGTCTCGGGTGATTTAGCAATAACTAATGGTGCTGAAAGAATATCTTCTAAACACGTCAAAGCAGCAGTAGAAATTGCAAAACCATTAGAAGACCAAATTATGCAACGTTATGGTTCTTTTGAAAATGCTGTTAACAGCGAAAAAAGAGGCTTTTCAACAAGCGATGAAGAAAAAGAGAAATTACCCTTTAACCTTTGGAATGGTTAAAGTAGGGCAAAGTATTTCCTTTTTTATTCATTTACTATTTTATCAAGATCCTCTAGAGCATCTTTGAGAAGTTTAATATCATCCTCATTATTATAGACATAAATTGATGCTCGTGCAGTTCCAGTACTTGGTGATATACCAATATGATAGTGGAATGGATTTGTACAATGAGCTCCTGCTCGGATCATTATTTTATTTCCTTCAACATCTGAATCCAAATAATTGGCTATATCGCCGGTTGTATCCATATTCTTCATTTGGAACGCTACTATCCCACTTCTTAGACTTGGATCTTTTGGTCCAACAGTTGTAATACTCGGGATACTTTCTAATGCTTTTTGTAATTTTTCTGTTAAAATGTGTTCTCTTGCTTCGATGTTTTCCATACCAATTGAATCAAGATAATCAACTGCCGCACCAGAACCTATTTCGCCGGCATAATTTTGTAAACCAGCTTCAAATTTATGAGGTGGTTCTAAATAAGTAGGTACTACTTCTCCATCAATATATTTGACATCTTCAATAGTATCCCCGCCTACTAAGAAAGAATCCATTTCTTTCAATAAATGCTCTTTGCCATACATAAAACCTATTCCAGAAGGTCCTAGTGCTTTATGCATGCTTACAGCACAAAAATCAACATCGGATTTTTGAACATCAGTTTTTCTATGTGGAAAATACTGTGCATCATCAGCCAAGACCAATGCGCCATAATCATGAGCGATTTTAATGATTTCATTTAATGGTGCAGTTGTTCCTGTAGTGTTTGATGTGTGAACAATAGAAATTAATCGGGTGTTTTTATTGATTGTTTTTTCAAAGTCCTCAATATCAAACAAGCCATATTGATCCGCTTCAACAATTTTTAATTTTAGATTTTTTCGTTTCATAATTTTGTGAAAAGGAAGAACTCCACTATGATGTTCAAGATTTGTGGTGACAATCTCATGTCCTTTCTCAAAATGTAAAGCGTTTGCAATAAGATTAATTGCTTCTGTAGTATTTCTAACCCAAATGATTTCGTTTGTATTTCTAGAGTTAATATGTTTAGCAATTTTCTCTCGAGCAGCGTCCCTTAGTTCTGTAGTTTCACGTGCAAGAGAATGTATTGATCTTCCACCACATGCCCCCAAATTTGTGTAATAATAACAAACTGCATCTATAACCTGTTGTGGTTTTAAGCTATTACACGCGCTATCAAAATAAACAATTGATTTGTCATCTATTTTCCTTTTGAGTGTAGGAAAATCGTCTCTAATTTTTGCCCAGTTAACCATTTTTTTCACCAAGATATTTATTCAATTTATATGGAAAGTTAATTCTTGCTGAACAAATCATCTCTTTTGAAAAAGTTTTCTATTTATGGAAGTTTTTTATTTGATAATGGAGTAGTAATATTGATAGTTTGGTGTATTTAATTAATAAAGAGTTGAAGGAAAAGTGCTTCAGTCATTTGATCATTGTAGTATTTGCCATAAAGTTGCAAAACGAGAAGAATTAAGGGTTTATAATTTTCCAACAGGTCCAAGACTTGTTTGTAAGGAGTGTTATCGCAATTTACCTCCAGATCCACTCAATAGAATTCCTAGACCTCCCGGTCAACGGAAAAGAGGACCTGCAGACGATATCTTTCCACCCTTAGAATAATTAGAACAGTCAATCTTTAAAGAGCGGTTCTACAGCATTATAAATTTCTTCTAGTTTTTCATTATTAGGAAATTGTATTCGCAATCCTTGCATCTCCATTACTAAGGGTTGCAAAGTAGGATCTTCAAAATCATTGGATTTCTTTATTATTGCATAGGATAAACCTCTTGCCAATTCTAACTGAGTGGTTTCAGCAGTTGGAAAATCCTTGAATAATGCTCTAAGATTTTCAAGCATTAAATCAGCTCTTGAATTCTTTCCCTCTTGTGTGGAATGCACTAATAACCTTCTGGAAGCACGAGCATATAACTCATGGAAATCGAATTCATCTGTAAATTGTAATTGCAATCTATTAATCTCATTCAATAATTCAAATGCTTTTTCAGAACTGTTAGCTTGGATAAACCAACGAATTGCTAATGACAATCCTTTAGCTAATTGAATATTCATATCCGAAAGTTCAGGGTATTCATCAACTAATTCTCGTAAATCATCGAGATATATTTCCATCTCAGTATATTTCCCATTTTTACCAAAACTGCTTACAATATTCACAATTGCTTTTGCTAACAATATTTGAAAATCAATATCTTCTGTG
>DAOUWQ010000156.1 GCA_030667035.1 Candidatus Heimdallarchaeota archaeon
ACCTTCACGAATAAAAATAGGCAATTGTGTGATTCACGCTGATTTAACGCAATAACATTACATGCCCTACGCGACCATTTTTCTTACAATCTAACCACATGACTGCTAGGTCGCTAACAATTCGATTTTCTACAGCAGCATTTACTATCTCAAAACCAATAAGATTGCAATTAGTCGCTTTTTTCATTACCTCTATGCATTGTTCAATAGTGACTAAATCGCCTCCAAAGAAACGTTCATTGACGTAAAGTTCAGTCTCACCATCAATTAGAGTTTCTCCTAGCAATTTCTCATCACAAGCAGTGACTAGGTAATCTTTTTCGGTTTGTCGCACTCGCAGATAAACCCGCTGTTCTTTCTTTTTCATAGGTATCACTCAAATGAGTTAGTAGAATTATTTTTAATAACTAAACTGATTTGACACTTGTTCGAGCACCGCATGCTTCACAAACAAGGAAGGTTATTCGATCTTCTCTTATCAATACTGTATCTGGTTTTCCACACTCAGGACAGATAACATATTCTTTGATGTATCGATTGAAGAGATCAATCATTGTACCTCGGAAGTGTTTTCCTGAAAAGACTGCTCTTTGCCCTTCAATATTCGCAGAAGTAGCTAATTCTTTTGTAAGGAATTTTAGTACATGATTTTCATCACGTTGTATTGCGGTAACTAATTGGTGCCAGTTTTTAACGAAAGTACGATTGCCTTCAATAACTGCGTCTGGCTTTGGGGGTTCAAAACGTGATTTCTCAAATATTTTTTCAGGGATTTGTTCTCGAGCTCGTTTCAACAAATCCTTGTAATTTTGTTCTGACATAAAGCTACATCTCTAACAAGCAAATATTAAACTTTTTCACTTTTCCCTATTAAGATGTACAGAAATACACTACACTATGCCGAAAAAACCAAAAAGGCGTGCTCAAATATCAATCCGTGTTTCGATATGACTGTAGAATTTGGTATCATTGGTGGTTCTGGTTTTTACTCTATTTCTTCAAAAGGAATTGAAGAGAAAATAGAGACCCCGTATGGAAACGTTCTGGTAAATATTTTTAATATTAATAACAAGAAAGTTGCTTTCATTACTCGTCATGGACCAAAACACAGCATTCCTCCTCATTTAGTTAACTATCGAGCAAACATCTTCGCTTTGCATTCAATAGGTGTGAAACAAATCATTACCTCAAGTGCTGTTGGTTCTATGAAAAAAGAAATGGCACCTGGTAGTTTTGTTATACCCGATCAGTTCATAGATTTCACTATAGGGAGACCAAAAACATTCTTTGTTGATAATTTTGAAGTGAAATTACACAATGGCACAATAAGAAAAGGAGTTGTTCACATCGATTTAAGTGAGCCATACTGCCCTCATTTACGAAACGAGTCGATTGTACAATCGAAAAAAATAGCTAAAAATACATTCAGTAAGGGGGTCTATGTTTGTACAGAAGGTCCGAGATTTGAAACCCCTGCTGAAATTAATGCATTCAAAATATTAGGGGGTTCGTTAGTTGGAATGACCTCTGTTTCCGAAAGCATTCTTGCCCGAGAACTAGGTATTTGTTATTCTACTATTTGCTTGGTTACAAATTTTGCAGCAGGAATGCAAGAAAAGATTTCTGCAGAAGAAGTATTCGCAGTATTCAAATCAAAAGTACATGAACTCGAAGAAATAATTGTAAACACTATAGCTAATCTTGATATTTCAGCTAAAAATTGTTCATGTGATAAGCTGTAAAATCACAACTCGATATGAGAAAAAATGACTATTTTGCATGTTTTTCTATACCTTTTTGATAGAAGTAATAATTATATACCATATTGCGAATAATAGTTGAATAAACTAATTTGAAAAAAATGCTTTACTCTTGTAAGTTAAACAAGATTTGGTATATGTAAAATGTCCAAAGGTGAACGGAGATGTACAGTTACGTATCACTAAAAGTAGATTGCCCTCTTTGCGGGAAATCTTTGATGGATTCTAAAGTGCATGTAGATGACATTCCGAGTATTAAATTAAATATTTCTGAGAATGGTGAACGTGGCACGATTAACTTAAGCTCGTTCTATGGGAGTTATAATTATGAATGTGATATTGAAATTCACGATGAATTGATATATCAATTCTATTGTCCACACTGTTTTGAAAATCTTAATTCTAAAGAAGAGAAATGCGACGAATGTTCTTCACAAGCAGTTAATTTAAAAATTAGAGAAGGCGGGGAAGTAAGATTTTGCCCAAGAGCTGGCTGTAAAAATCACAATGTGGAATTTGTTGATCTTGCAAATGTTCTAAATTACTTAAAACAGAATATTGAGAAGCCAGAGATCATTGAAATAAATACCGTCGAGGAAAAGGCTGCCCAAAAAGAGCTTATTAAAAGTGGCACTTTCTTGCGAATATATTGTCCTCACTGTCAGAAGAGTTTAGTCGAGAAAAATTCTGTTATGTTCAAAATAACAAATCAAAATAATGAGAAAGGCTATTTGACGCTGAGTCCCTATCTGAATGTTTTTGCAGAAAAATCTACAATATTTGTGCCAAATGGTGCTGTTGCAAATGATATTATGTGTCCATTCTGTGAAAAATCATTGGTAGATCCTGAAGATTTGTGCCAAGAATGCAAATCACCTGCAGTAAATGTCAATGTTGCTGCAGTAAGAAAAATGATTGATTTTCATTTCTGTTCAATGAAAGGTTGTCACTGGCATAGTCTTAGTCAAGAAGATTTGCACCACGTTTTGTTGGAGGATAGTCTCAGTTGGTAAAAAGG
This sequence comes from Candidatus Heimdallarchaeota archaeon, assembly GCA_030667035.1. GTDB lineage: Archaea > Asgardarchaeota > Heimdallarchaeia > JABLTI01 > JABLTI01 > JABLTI01. Next base: position 2,779 of record DAOUWQ010000156.1, read on the forward strand.
AACCAAAAGAGATGATAATTGACCATCAACAAAGATTGAATTTATAGAAGAAACATTGTTAAAGAGGAATTTTAAAAATGACTGTAGAAAGCAATAAAATTTCCACTCAAAGTTTTAAGCTCACAAGTTCTGCAATAAAAAGTATCACTAAAATATTAGAGCATAATGATCACGACCCAAGAAATCTAATTCAAATTTTACAGGAACTACAAGACGAATTTCATTATCTGCCTGAACCAATCATTTCCTATATTGCAAAGCAACTGAAAATTTCGGAACATCACATTTTTGGTGTGGCAACTTTTTATTCTCAGTTCAAATTCATTGAACCTGGTAAACATATAATACGGGTTTGTATGGGGACAGCATGTCATGTAATGGGTGCTCAATCTTTATTGGATAAAGTATATCGAGAGCTTAAGATAATCTCTGGAGAAACCACGAAAGATGGCTTGTTCAGTTTAGAAAGTGTGTACTGTTTAGGATGTTGTGCTTTAGCACCTGTAATGGTTATTGATGATGAAGTTTTTGGAAGTATGACTGCTGCTAAAGTAAATAGAACTCTGAGGAAATATCGGAAACAAAACTCCGGAAATAAAGGGAGGAATAAGAAATGATAGATTTTGATACGATGGTAAAGAAGGCAAAAGCTTCTTGGAATTCGTTACATGATCAAAAGAAACCAGTGATTTTTGCTGGTGCTGCTTCTTGTGGACGAGCTGCAGGCATTTTACCCGTTATAGAACAACTAAAGGAACTATCCAAGAAAATTCCTCTTGATATCATCGAAGTCGGTTGTATTGGTCCTTGCTATTTAGAACCTATTATCGGCATTCAGAAAAAAGGCGAACCAACAATTCTCTATGCAAATGTTCAACCGATTCAAGCACAAGAATTGGTTGAGAATTATCTCATTAAAAACGATCCTCAACCAGAAAAAGCAATTGGTACAATTGGTGAAGGAAAAATAGAAGGCATTCAGTCATTTTGGGAACATCCAATGATTAAGGACCAAGTACGTATCGTTTTGAAAAATTGCGGAATAATCGATCCTGTAAACATAGACCACTATTTGGCAATGGATGGTTATCAGGGTCTAAAGCAAGCATTAGCAATGAAGCCAGAGGACGTTATTGAGAAAGTACAGGAATCTGGTTTAAGAGGACGAGGTGGTGCAGGATTTCCAACTGGTTTGAAATGGAAATTCACCAGATCAGAAAAGGAACCAGAAAAATACATTATTTGCAATGCAGACGAAGGCGATCCTGGTGCATTTATGAATCGTTCCTTAATAGAAGGTGACCCCCATGCGGTTCTGGAAGGCATGGTAATTGGCGCATATGCTGTTGGAGCTGGTACGGGTTATGTCTATTGCCGAGCCGAATATCCGTTAGCTATTGATCGATTTGAGAAAGCTATTGCTGCGATGAAAAAACATGGTTTGTTGGGTGAAAATATACTCAACAGCGGATTTTCATTTGATATTCAAATAAAGAAAGGAGCTGGTGCATTCGTTTGTGGAGAAGAAACAGCATTAATAGCTTCAATAGAAGGTGAAAGAGGTATGCCAAGGCAAAAACCACCTTTTCCATCACAAGAAGGCGTCTGGGGTAAACCAACAGTTATTAACAACGTGGAAACGTTGGGAACCGTACCAGTTATTTTACGTGAAGAATCATCTTGGTATAGTAAATATGGAACCAAGTTATCAAAGGGTACGAAAACATTCTCATTAGTCGGTAAAGTGAAACGCACAGGATTAATTGAGGTTCCACTTGGTACAACATTACGTAAAGTAATTTTTGATATAGGTGGAGGGATCAAAGAAGACAAAGGATTCAAAGCAATTCAAGTGGGTGGCCCTTCTGGTGGAACAATCCCAACTGCGTTTATTGATGAACCACTGGATTATGAAGAATTAACAAAACTTGGAGCAATTATGGGTTCAGGTGGAATAGTCGTTATTGATGAAGAAACTTGTGTTGTTGATCTAGCAAAATATTTCCTTCAATTCATTCAAGCAGAATCCTGTGGGAAATGCGTTCCATGTCGTGTTGGGACTAAACAATTGCTTGATCTATTAGTAAAAATTTCAAAAGGATTAGGCAATATCGATGATTTTGAACTACTTGAAGAGCTAGCTTTTACTATTTCACAAGGATCACTATGTGGTTTAGGAAAAACAGCACCAAATCCAGTTATTACTACTTTGACATATTTCAGAGACGAATACAAAGCACATGTTATAGATAAAGTGTGTCCAGCAAAAGTTTGCAAAGATCTATTTCTGTATCAAGTGGATGCTGAGACATGTATCGGTTGTGAGATTTGCAGGAAAAGATGTCCTGTGGGTGCTATTACAGGGGAAAAGAAACAACCCCACG
>DAOUWQ010000117.1 GCA_030667035.1 Candidatus Heimdallarchaeota archaeon
ATACTCATTGAAAGTTGAAACTACATTATCAACTCTTGCTATGTCATCTTTAATATCGGAATCATAGAGTCCTTGAGTCAAAGCCTCAATATACGCAAGATTATCTTCCGAACTTATAAGTTCATCAGAATCTAAAACAATAATAGTTGTTTGTCTAGAAATATTTGAATCAAACTGATCCTCAAGAATTTGCACACCAATATTACTTTCAAGGTTATTTGGGAGAAAATCTTGATCATTATATTTCAATTCATCTTGCAATAAAAATGCAGGATAAATCGCCGATGCTAAAGAGAGTAAGCTAATTATTAGAATTATTTTATATCTTTTTGTAACAAATCCTCCAAACCATTTAAAGAATACATTTTTCCTTTTCTTTTTTGGTTTTGTATCTTTGTTATCTTTTTTCTTTTCTAAACTTTCACTAGCAATCTTACTCTCGAATTCCAGTTTTTCTTTTTTCGATTTTATTTTGCACATAAGTTTTTTCAACCGTGTTTTCATTTGCCAATTGTTAATCTCCTGTCGAAAATGTTGTAATTGCTGTGAAATAAATAGGTATAATAGGTTAGACCTCTTACTCGAGTCAGACCTCTAACCTAGGTTAGACCTCTTACTATATAAATATACGTAAAATTTCAAAAAAAGGAAGAGAAGAATTATTTCTTCTCGTTTTGATAGGTTCCATCATAACCTTCTGATATTTCTTTAGACATTAGAAAAACAATTTGAGCAACACGAGCATTCTGATATACTTTTATTGGATGATTTACAACCAACAATCCCTGCCCTCTACCTGAATAACCTGAGTCCCACCACGCACCTATCATTGTTCCACCCATTCTGAGTAAAGTACTTCTTGGTTGAATTATTCCAACAGCATTAAGAGGAACACTTACAATTTCATTATAGCGAACTACATAAGCACCCGGTTGCAATTCCCAGTATTCATCATCTGTTTTTGCTAAAGGTTCATACTCTGGAAGAACACGTTTGGAGTTATCGAAATCGATTGCTCCTTCTCCTTTTAGAGTAAAGATTTCTTTCACGGATAAATCAAAACCATTTACTTGAGCTTGTTTTTTGAAATCTATAGCATCAGCAATGATAGTGTTAAAATCGCCCATAAAAATAGCGGAAAATTCTTCTTTGGATTTTTGTTCATCGTTTGACAAAGTAGTTACACTCCACAACAAAAGTGAGACACTACTAAATAAAAAAATTGTCGTTTGAATTATGAAAAGAAAAAAATACTCAAATCATCATTTTTACAGAAAATACTAATAATAGTATTCTCCATTGTAAATTATTAATCATACATAAGCATTGAACTTAACCGAGGATGTAAAATGTCTTTTATTAAAGTTAAAGAACTGAAACCTATCAAACAACCAGGAATAAATATTGTTGTTCGAGTTATTGTAAAAGGTGAACCAAGATCAGTCAATACCAAATTTGGAAAATCTCGTGTATGTGATGTCAAAGTTGGTGACGAAACAGGAACTACAACAATGAGTTTGTGGGGAACGAAAATCAATGAAGTCAGTTTTGGTGATCTATTAAAAATTGAGGAAGGGTACACGAACGTTTGGCAAGGTCGTGCTCAGCTTTCTTTAGGTCGTAATGGGACAATGACCAAAATTGAAGATGAAAGTTTTCCTGATGCACAAACTATCCTAAATAAATTCATCGAAGAAAGCCAAGAAGAAGAAGAATAGTAAATAACAATCATTTTTGTTTTTTACTTTTTATTTTTATTATCGGAGTTTGGTGGGAAAATTGATTGTTAATAATTTATCTAATCCAGAAATGATTCTTGAAAGATTGGAAGAATTAAAGGATTCAGAAGCTATTGGATGGATGGAGAAATATGGCATCACGCCTGAAAATGCTTTTGGGATTAAAATTCCTATCCTCCGAAAGCTAGCGAAAGAAATTGGTACAGATCATAAATTAGCACTAGATTTATGGGATTTAAACTACAGAGAAACAAGAATTTTGGCTTCTATGATTGATGACCCCGATTTTGTTACTGAATCTCAAATGGAACGATGGGCAAGTGATTTTGATTATTGGGAAATTTGTGATCAGTGTATTATGAGTTTATTTGAACGAACAAAATATGCTTATCAGAAAGTTATCGATTGGACGAAAAGAGAAGAAGAATACGTCAAAAGAGCTGGTTATGTATTAATTGCGCGATTAGCAGTTAGTGATAAGAAAGCAGATGATGATGTTTTCATTTCGTTTCTACCTTTGATTCAAAAGGGAGCCTCAGACCCTAGAAATATGGTTAAGAAAAGTGTAAATTGGGCTCTCAGACAAATTGGTAAAAGAAATCGAGATCTCAACAAAGAAGCAATTATGATCAGTAATGAGATTTTACATATGGACTTTCCAAGTGCAAAGTGGGTTGCTAAAGATGCTTTAAAGGAATTAGAAAGTGAATTAGTACAAAATCGTTTGAAAAGAATAAAATAAAACGCATTCAAGTCTTCTACTTGTTTTACTCATAGGTCAATTGTTTGAAGAGGATAAATTTTCTAATCCTTTGCTTCAAATATCTCGAAACCTTTTTTTGTTTTAAGAAAACAAAATATACCACGCGAACGATGATCGTTCTGGCCCTAGCTGAACATTGATGTTGAGGATTTTGAGTAGATAGTTCGCGCAAATTTACTTTGCACCGCTGGTCCAGCCTGGCAAGACTCGACCCTCCCAGTAGAGAACTTCGCTCAAGGAGATAGGTCGGAACCAGGGTTCAAATCCCGGGCGGTGCACCAATAGAATTAATTTATTAAAAAGAAGATAAGGAAGAGTAATTTTTCGGAAGTGAACATACAATTACTCTTTTGCTTGTTCTTTGGACTGTTTCATTAATTCCCTTCGATATTTGCCATATTTCTGGGAATGAACAATTGAAAATTTAGCAGGAGCAGGTTTAACTGCTTGTTTTTTACACTTAGGACAAGTTTCCTTTAGAGTATATTGTCCACATTTTGTGCATTTATGAATTGACATTGTTTATTTCCTGCCTTCAATTTAATTTAGTTTGTAATTTTATTCTATGCTCGCTTAAAGGAAAACGTACCATGTTGTTTTTCTACTTTATCTTCAATACGTTCTAGAGCATTTTCTAACGCCTTTTCAGCTAATTTGTAATCTTCAGATTCAACTTCAATTGAATAACGTGGACTACCAACTGTATAGACTTTGATAACGGTATTCTTTTCAGCTACATTATCTCTACCACTGATGAGTGCTTCTTTGAGATGTGTTAAACCTTCACCACCAGGTATAATAATTTCAGCTGTGCCTTTAATTTCAACCGTTGCAGGGACAATATTATCAGCAGCAACTTTACGAATTGTTTTGGCCCATTTCTCAGGGATACCCATATCTATGAGCTCCTTTTGAGTAGCGGTTGAAGCAAATTCAAGTGCATAATACAGTAACTCATGATGTGTGATCAAAATATCTCTAACTTCAGCAACACGTTCCAGATCTTCTTTTGACATTTTGTCAGTAACCATTTTGAAGAGAGTTGTTGCAGTTTGGCCACGTTTCGCTTCAAGAATTTTTAATTTCTTCATTTGTTCAGGAACACGTTTTATACTCAAATCAATTTGACCTTTATAGGGGTCTACCCGTAAAACTTTGGCTACTATTCTTTGACCTTCACGTACATGGACCCGAATATTCTTTACCCAAGTTCTGGAGAGCTCAGAGATATGAACATACGCTTTTCTGTTATTGAATTCAGTCAACGAAACGTAACAACCATGTCCCATAACTTCTTCGACATTGGCTACTACTAGTTCATTTCTTTTCGGATACCCTACAAAAGTGGATTCTACATCTTTAGACGGATCAAATAAATCGTCTTCTATTCGACTTTTTTTGGACATATTATTAGTTCACTTCCTAGATTACTAGCAAAAGCAGTTAGATAAAAAATCTTCTATCAAACTGTTTCAATAGCATAAGAAAAAAGTGATGCGTAACATAAAAGTGTATGTTTTTATTTAATTCTTTAGGGTAAAAAAAGTTTAAAATAGAGAAAAGACTGATACAACTAACGTAGAAAATTTATTTTTGGTGCTAAAACGATGACGACAAGAGACCCAGTTGGCTTTATGAAAGCTGAATATGATGATTTGGTTTCAAGGAATTTAGATTGGAAACATAAAACCCTTGAATCAAAATCAAATCCTGTGTGTATAGTTGAAGGTAAAGAAGTAATTATGATGTGTTCAAATAATTACTTGAATTTAAGTACACATCCACATGTTGTAAAGAAAGCACTTGAGGCAGTGGAAGAATATGGAGCAGGCTCTGGTTCAGTAAGAGCAATTGCCGGAAACATGTTTATTCATGAGGAACTAGAAAGGAGACTTGCTACATTTAAAGAGCAAGAAGCAGTAATGATAACTCAAACAGGTTATGCTGCAAATGCAGGTGTTATTCCTCAATTGGTTCCAAGCAAAGAAGATGTTATTATTTCTGATGAATTAAACCATGGCTCAATTATTGATGGTGTAAGATTAGCTAAAGCCCAACGTGGTTCTGATTTTAGATATTTACACTCAGATATGGCTGGTTTAGAACAATGTCTAAAAAATGCTGAGAAAGTTAATGCTCGTAGAATTTTGGTTCTAACAGATGGCGTATTTAGCATGGATGGAGATATGGCTAAGCTAGATGAAATCCAAAAACTCTGCGAACAATATGGTGCTATGATTTATGTTGATGATGCTCATGGTGATGGTGTTCTTGGTAGAAATAAGAAAGGCAAGGGTATTGTCGATCATTTTGGTCTACAAGGCAAAGTTCAGGTTGAAATGAATACCTTTAGTAAAGCTATGGGAACCGTGGGTGGTGCTATTACAGGCTCACAAGACCTAGTTAACTTCTGCAGGAATAAAACTCGAACATACCTTCTGAGTGGTTCACACCCTCCAGCAGTAGCAGGAGCATCTATTGGATCAATTGATGTTCTTGAAAATAAAGATGGTAAATTTGATAATGTTGTTGCAAAGCTTCTACACAATTGTAGTTTCTTCAAAAAAGGAATTGTCGATCTAGGATTTAGTCATGAAATTACTGTTGCAGCAGCAAATACTCCTACAGCAATTACTCCCATCATTTGTGGTGAAAATGATGTTGCCAAAGCAATGAGCAACAGACTATATGAAGAAGGAATTTTCGCTCTACCAATTGTTTTCCCTATGGTTCCACGTGGAACATCTAGAATCAGAGTAATGATGACTGCAGGATTAGAAAAAGACCATCTTAATACTGCATTAGCAGCTTTTGAGAAAATTGGTAAAGAATTAAAGATTTTATAATAAATTAGTTGAGGAGAAATCCTCAATCAATTCTTTTTCTCTCTTTTATTTCATCAAGTAGTTCTTTATGTGGTTTTTGAGCTAAAGCAAAAATGTGTTGTTCTTCTGTTAAATCATCAAAGATGAATTTTAACCAAGTAATATGAAATCCTACTTCCTTTAACATTTCCACATTTGTTCCCGCATCAAAACTACTCCAATACATTTTCACACCAAAGAAACCATCAATTACTGTTCCAGGATCATCATCCGTACCAAAACAGAGTAGAACATACCCACCTTCTTTTAGCATTCTGTAGAAATTATCCATTAATCCTTTGTGTTCTTCTCTTGGAACATGTGGTATTGCATAGTATGAAATAATACCATCAAAATAGCCATCAGGATAGGTTAGTGTAGTCATATCTTGCCAGA
>DAOUWQ010000008.1 GCA_030667035.1 Candidatus Heimdallarchaeota archaeon
AATGAACCTTGGCAAGATAAGGCTCTCCAAACTGTATCAGAAAATATGAACATTTTGCAAAGAACAGTAAAGATATTTTCTGAAATTTGTGATGAAATTATCATTGTTGTAAATAATTCAATACAGTCTTCGCTATATTTGTCTACAATAATCAAGTTGGATGATGATATAAAATCAAAGGTGAAAATTGTCAAAGATAACCCATCTTATCTTTGTACCGGTCCTACATTGGGTCTACTGACAGGCATTCAGGAAGCAAAGAATAATTTTGTATTAATGTCTCCTGTTGATATGCCTTTGTTATCAGCAGTCATTCTTCAAGAGTTAATTATCAACTTATTGGATTCCTCAATGATAGTACCCTATTGGCCTTCAACTGGTAAAATTGAACCATTAATTGCTGCATTTAATGTACAAAATACTTTGGAAAATGGACTTTTACTTTCAATTATCAAACGTAGTCGAGCTGATGACATTCATCGTCTTGTTCCTAAAATAAAATTTTTACCAATATCCTCTAAATATAAAAAAATATCAGAAGAAATATTTACAAATTTGAACGAACCAGAATTATTAGCTAATCTTAGAGCGATAGATCTTGCGTTCTCAGATGTTGATTTCTTTTTACCAAATAAATCATTTTCTGTTAAGAACAAATTACCGAAAAAAGAACTAAACGAATTGTTTGCTTTTCTGAAAGAAAAAATGTTTATGCAATTTTCCCAGAAAGATTTGGATAAAATAACTAATATAACGAATTTACTGCTTAAGAAAGAGAATTACTTTATTGTAGGTTTAGTATATTATAATTTAATTGATTTATTACCTGAGGATGACAAGAACAAGAAAGAAATCCAATCTCTCTGTATTCAAGCATTTACAAAGGAAGCCGAGAAATGGAATAGAAACAAAGTAGGGTTCCTTGAATTACACTCATATACTGATGCTTTGAGTGTTCAGGACTCATCACTTAAACACCAATCCAAAGAGGAATTGCACTCCAAAATTTCATCATTAAAGGAAAAGATGAATTTGAAGAAAAAAAACCATAAAAAATACGATATGGATGAGCTAATTAACAAACGTTCACCAAACTTACTTGAAAAAATAAAACTAATCATTCAAAAATCCGAAAGTGATTTCAATAAAGAAAATTCTTCGTTTGAAACTAATTTCTTATGGGATCATTCATATCGCGTCGGGAAAATCGCTTATACTCTTGCTTTAAGAGAAGGAGTAAATCCACTGATCCCTACAATTGCTGCTTTATTCCATGATGCCGGAAAATTCGTTCTAGGTAAATATCACGTTGATAACGTTTCTGAGGAGACACATTCGGCAAGCATCGCTGAGCGTATTTTGAAAGAAGAAGATTTCTCCTCTAAAGAAATTCAACTGATTCTAACAGCAATTTCTGCACTATATAGTGATCAAATGGAATGTGATCTTCATTGTCAAATTGTACATGATGCTGATCGCTTGGAAAAATCAGGTCTATTAGGAATAGCAAATTTCTTCACGAAAGCAACTCTACGAGGTAAAAATCTTTCAGATGCTCTTAGTAGTAGTTTAAGTAGGGAATTAACTTACGCAAATGCTTCTCCAAAAACCATGCTAACAAAATCCGGTCGCTTATTTGCTATTGAAAAAAGTAAAAAAACGATTAATTATTTTGATGGTTTACTTGAAGAGTTAGATTTATTTGGAATTGGGAAATTTTTTTCGAAGAAAACACTGCTTGAAAACGGTGTAGAAATTATCTTAGTTGTCCCAGAGAATTGCTCATATTGTAAGGGTGAATATATGATTTCTATCAGTACAGAAAAAGGCATTAAATGTGAGAAACTTACCGCTCATTTCTCATGTAATAGATGCTCAGAACAATATGATGTAGCGTTTTGTTTACCAATAATAAATTGAATCCAAATGTTCGCAAGTGGATTTTATTCTCCAAAGAATTGATCTATTGTTTGATCATTAGGATCTTTCATTATCTTAGAACTTTTCTTTTTCTGATAAAATGTAGGATCAAGTAACCTTCTTCTTTTAGTAGAAATATTGATTTTATGTTTATTTATTTGCAAAATTGCACAAGCGTTTTTTTCATTGCATCCTATGGCACCATAATATGTTTTTGTAGCAATATCTAATCTAAGGCACCTTTCAGGATCCATACAGCTGCAAACTTCAATGTAATTAGATTCTTGGGAATTAGCATATCGTCTTATTGAAGTATCTAAATTAGCCATAATCAAATGCGCTCAATTATATTCAATCATTAATTCTTTTAAAAGATTTGTAATATTATCTTAAACTAGCTGGTTTGATTATTAAATGTCTCTTATTTTGCTAAGATTTTATTCAGAAATTGCCCTGTATGCGAATCTGAATTATTTGCTATTGATTCGGGAGTACCTTGCGCAACAATACTTCCTCCCTTGTCTCCTCCTTCTGGTCCAAGGTCTATAACCCAATCTGCGCTCTTTATCACTTCAAGATTATGTTCAATTACAATTACTGAATTTCCTGTGTTTACTAATTTGTTTAAAATATCGAGCAGTTTGTGAACGTCATAGGCTGCTAATCCAACTGTGGGTTCATCAAGTAAGTAGAGTGTTTTTCCTGTCTGTGGCTTACATAATTCAGAAGCTAATTTCACTCTTTGCGCTTCTCCACCTGATAGGGTTGTAGCTGATTGTCCTAATTGTATATATCCTAATCCAACGTCTTGCATCACTTGGAGAATTTTAACTATCTTAGGTTGATTAACAAAAAATACAATTGCTTCATCTATAGTCATATGTAATACATCTGCAATTGTTTTATCTTTGAATTTTACCTTTAACGTTTCCCTGTTGTACCTTTTGCCTTTGCACTCTTCACAAATTATCTCAACATCACTTAGGAACAACATCTCAACACGTCTAACACCTCTTCCTCTACAGACAGAACATCGACCTTTCGAACTATTATATGAAAATCTGGAAAGAGTATATCCCCTCATTTTTGCTTCGGGCATTCTAGCAAAGAGTTGCCTAATGGGTTCAAATACTCCGGTATATGTTGCTGGATTTGATCTTGGAGTTCGTCCGATTGGATCTTGATTGATAAGAACTACTTTGTCAAGATGTTCTAATCCATCAAAAGAAGAATAATTACTTGCTATTTTCTTTGATCTATGATAAGCTCTACTTAAGATTTTATGAAGTGTTTCTATCACTAAGGAACTTTTACCAGAACCACTAACCCCCGTTACAGCGGTAAAAACACCTAATGGAAATTTAACGGTGATATTCTTTAGGTTATTTTGTTGTGCCCCTGTAAGAGTTAAATACTTTTTACTTTTTCTTCTTTTTTCTGGAATTGGTATGCATCCTTTTCCGCTAATGTACTTTCCTGTCAGAGATTTTTTATTGGCAATAATTTGTTCGAGTTTGCCTTCCGCTACTATTTCGCCTCCCAATCGTCCCGCACCCGGACCTAAATCAATGATATGATCTGCACTCCTTATTGTGTCTTCATCATGTTCTATTATAACAACAGTGTTACCAAGTTCTTTCAATTCTTGCAAGGTGTTAATTAATCTTGCATTATCTCGAGGGTGTAATCCTATGCTAGGTTCATCTAAAACATATAATACACCCACAAGCTTATTTCCAATCTGAGTTGCTAAACGAATTCTCTGAGCCTCTCCTCCAGAGAGTGTTCTTGCTTCTCTATTCAAGGTTAAGTAATCTAATCCAACATCTTGTAGAAACTTTAGTCGATTTAATATTTCCTCTATTAAGCCCTGGGCTATTATTTGATCTGCTCCACCAAAAGATAGATTTTCAAAGAAAGAATAAGTTTCACCTAGTGATAATTCTGATATTTGTTTAATATTGATTCCAGCGACTCTAACTGCTAGAGTGGTTGGTTTCAATCTCGCTCCATTGCATTCAGAACAAATTTGAATGGTAGTAAATTTATCCATCCAATTTATCCACCACATAGAAGTTGTACTAGATAACCATCGCTCATAAATTGGAATTAAACCGCTAAATTCACTTTCACGTTCAAATGTATAGGAATAACTCTTTCTGCTAACATCTCTAACCATTTTGATTTTTCGGTTTGCACCATAGAGTAAGGTGTTATACTGTTCCTTTGTAAAATCTTTTACTGGTGTATCAATCGTAAAACCGTATTCATTTCCTACGCTTGTAACGAGTGATAATATCCAACTATTTTCATCTTTATTTTCTGTTATAGGACCGAATGCGCCTTCTCTTATCGATTTGTTAGAATCCTTGACAAATAATTTCGGATCGATGGACTTGATAGAACCTAATCCTGCACATTTTTCACAAGCTCCTACATGAGAATTAAATGAGAAAATTTTAGGTGAGAGTTTTGTTGGTAATTTTATCCCACAATCAAAACATTCTCTCTTTGTACTGAATGTTAATACTGTTCCATTTACTCCTATCTTAACAACCCCGTCACTTTTAACTAAAGCAGTTTCAATCGAATCAAATAATTGTCCTTTATCATCGGAACTCACATTTAATCTATCAACGACAAGATCAATTGTATACTCTGTATCTTTATTGATAACAATCTGTTTCTTTTCTTTATTTTTAAGCGTAAATTTCACATCTTCAAGTAACGTTTCTTTTCCATTGACCATTATTCTAGTGAATCCCTCTTGAATAAGTTCTTTGACTAATGGTTTGTAATTTCCTTTTGAGTTCTTAACTAGTGGAGCGATAATTTTGATTTTTGTTCCTTCTCCCAACTCAAGTGTTTTGTGAACCATTTCTTGCAAAGGTGTTGGTGAAATATCTTTTCCACATTGTGGACAATATGTTATACCAACAGTAGCAAAAAGTAAACGAAGATAATCGTTAATTTCCGTCATTGTTCCGACAGTAGAACGGGGGTTTCTTCCAGCAGATTTTTGATCAATTGATATCGCAGGAGATAATCCTGTTATTTTTCCAACATCTGCACTATCCATTCTTCCTAAAAATTGCCTTGCATAAGTGGACAACGATTCAACAAATCTTCTTTGTCCCTCAGCGAAAATTGTATCAAGTGCTAGTGAGGACTTTCCTGAACCACTTACTCCTGTAATTACTGTTATAGCATTCTTTGGTATGTGAACATCGATGTTTTTCAGATTATTTTTTGTTGCACCGAAAACTGACAGATATGTTTTTTCTTTAGGTTGACGACTCCTTCTAGCTTTAGTGCTATCTATCAAGTCATTTCCTTCGGCAGTAGGTTTGATTAGCAAGCTGGCATCTAGTGCATTCTTAAGAGCTTGACCAGTATATGATTCCTTATTTTTAGCTAAAGTCTCAGGAGTTCCTTGCGCAATAATTTCTCCACCAAATTCCCCTCCTTCAGGTCCTAAATCAATCACCCAATCCGAGCTTTTGATTATGTCAAGATTATGTTCCACGACTACTATTGTATTTCCTGTATCTACTAATCGATTTAATACAGTTAGTAAATTACTAATATCATAGGAATGTAGTCCAACAGTAGGTTCCTCTAATAGATACATCGTTCTTCCTGTTGCTTTTTTACTTAATTCTCTTGAAATCTTGATTCTTTGAGCTTCACCTCCACTTAAAGTGGTTGATGATTGCCCAAGCTTAATGTACCCTAATCCTACATCTTGAAGTGTTTGAAGAATCTTGACTTTTTTTGGGTGATCTTTGAAAAAGAGAAGAGATTGATTAACAGTCATATCAAGTATTTCGAAGATATTATTTTCTCGATATCTTATCTCAAGTGTTTCTCCACTAAATCTCTTACCTCGACAAACCTCGCATTCAACTTCAACATTAGGTAAAAATTGCATTTCTACTCTATTATATCCTAATCCTCTACAGGCTTCACATCTTCCTTGCTTTGTATTAAAGGAAAACCGTCCTTTTTTGAATCCTCGTGCTTTGGCCATGGGTAAAGCTGCGAAGAAATCTCTGATATGATCAAGAAGTTTTGTATATGTTGCTGGAATCGAGCGAGGAGTATAACCTATGGGTGATTGAGTAATCGAAATAACTTTGTCCAGATGTTCCATTCCAGTTATTTTCTTATGTTTTCCTGGTTTAGTCTTTGCTCTATTCAATTCTCGAGCTAATGATGTCCAAATTACATTGGAAACTAAAGAGCTCTTCCCTGAACCACTCACTCCAGTGATACAAATGAAAATCCCTAATGGTAAATCAACATTAATATCTTTGAGGTTATTTTCTGCCGCTCCAAATATACGTAATACTGCACCATTTCCTTTTCTTCTCTTCTTTGGAACCTTGATTTTCTTTTTCCCAATCAAATATTGACCTGTTATTGATTTCTTTACTTTTCCTACTATCTCAGCTGAACCCTCGGCAATAACTTCTCCGCCAAACTCCCCTGCTTTTGGGCCGATGTCAATTAACCAATCTGCAGCAAGCATTGTATCAATATCATGTTCTGATACTAAGACGGTGTTACCTTTATCACGCAATGTTTGTAAAGTGTTAATGAGCTTCAAATTATCTCTATTATGCAATCCGATACTCGGTTCATCCAGAATATACAGAACATCCTCTAAACCAGAACCAATCTGTGTTCCTAGTCTAATTCTTTGACTTTCTCCACCTGACAGAGAATTTGCTCTTCGATTGAGTGTTAGATATGGTAGTCCAACATTATCAAGAAATGTTAATCGCATCTTAATTTCTTTTAATAGTCCTTCTGCAATCTGCTTTTCAATATTAGATAATTTAACTGAATCAAAAAAATTGATACATTGAGAAATCGCCATACTTGAGAGTTCATTAATACTTTTGCCTTTGAAAATGACTGCTCTGCTTTCATTTCGAAGACCTGAACCTTTGCAATCAGGACAATTAGCTGGTCGAGTAAAGTCTTGGATCATATCACGTATGTATTGTGATGAAGTTTTCTCAAAACGTTTTTTCATCTGGGGAAGTAACCCATAATATTTAATTTGGGCTGTTCCACTGCCCTTTCCCTTAGTTTCATTTCCCCATTGGAATTTATACTCCACAAGAAGTGGTTTCTTGGGACCATAGAAGAAATCATTCCATTGCTGTTCTGGTATATCTTTCAATGGAGTATTGATTGTAAAACCCAGCTTCTCTACAACAGCTTTGATTCTATTAAGACTAAAATTAGAGACTCTAAATCTCTGTGTATCGGGATTGAAATCTGCTAATGCACCTTCAATTAAAGATAAATTGTTATCTACAATTAGCAATTTTGGGTCGAATTCAATTGTGGTTCCTAATCCTTTACAAGTTGAGCAAGCTCCATGAATTGTATTGAATGAAAAATTCCTGGGTTCCAGTTTTGGAAAACTTAGATTGCATTTAGGGCAAGCAAGGTGCACTGAAAATAATATTTCATGTTTTGCTTCGTTTTTCAATTCAGAGCTCTGTTCCTTCTTTTTGCTTTCAGCTAGCTTTCTCATAGCATTTGTTGCATCAGAAGTTGTTATAGTAACCAATCCATCAGCCATATTGGTAGCATGTTCTATTGATTCCGCTAATCTATCTTCGTCCTCTTTACTAACGGTTAATCTATCGATGACTGCCTCTATTGTATGTCTATAATATCTCGAGAGGGTCATTTCTTCAGAGGTTAATTCGTCTAGTCTTTTAGTTTCATAATCGATTCTTGCTCGAGAGTAACCTGCTTCTAGTAGCCCCTTTAGTTCTTTCCGATATTCTCCTTTTCGATCTCGAATAATCGGTGCGAGAATCATTATTTCTTTATCAGCATAAGTGCTCATTATTTGATCTACAATGTTTGTAATTGTTTGAGCTTTAATTTCAATCCCACAATTTGGGCAGTGTGGAATACCTACTCGAGCATATAGTACTCTAAGGAAATCATAAATCTCTGTTACAGTACCTACTGTACTTCTCGGATTATAGCTTGTTGTTTTTTGACTAATAGATACTGTAGGAGAAAGACCTTCAATAGATTCAACATCAGGTTTTGTCATTTGCGACATAAATTGTCTAGCATAAGCTGAAAGGGATTCAATATACCTTCTTTGTCCCTCTGCAAAAATAGTATCAAAAGCTAATGATGATTTTCCTGACCCGGAAACTCCCGTAAGTACAACAAATTTATCTCTTGGAATTTCTATATCAATATTTTTGAGATTATGTTGTTTAGCACCTTTGATTATTATATGATCTCGAATCTCCTCAGTAGTCAAAGCTATGTTATCCTCGACAAAGTTAGTAATTTTTTTTAAAGAGAGGTTACCCATCTCGGCTTTTCATGACCTTCTATGTTACAAGTCGGTTTTTGTCATGAGTAGGTAACTGTGGATATCAATCCTAATTAAAGTCTTGTCTTTAATTTCTGCTATAAGATTCATATACAGAAACAGTTTCTAGATATACGATTAATAGATGATTCTAGAGAGGTTGGCGAAAGTATTATCTGTGCTAGCAAAGTAAGCAGAAGAAATAAGAAAGAAGAATAGTAATTTGGTTTGAGAATAATGGAATTGAACAATATCTATTACGAAGACTGCATATCTAATATCAGTAAGAGGATACCTGAGGATTCCATTGACTTAATTATTGCAGACCCTCCTTTTGGAATAAAATTCGATGGAAAAGGAGCACAATATAACCGAAAAAGTGAGTTTGTTGTTTCAGGATATACTGAAATAACTCAAGCAAACTATCTTGAATTTTCTCGTTCTTGGTTGAAGGCAATCTATCCTGTCTTGAAAGAAACTGGGAGCGCTTACATTATTTCAGGTTGGACAAACTTGAAAGATATGCTAATTGCTATTGATGATGCCGGTTTTATTACTCAAAATCACATTATCTGGAAATATCAATTTGGTGTTTTTACCAAAAGGAAATATGTAACAAGTCATTACCACATTTTGTTTCTCGTTAAAAATAAGAAGAAATACTATTTTAACAAAGTTGATCATTACCCAGAGGATGTTTGGGAAATAAAGAGAGAATATCTTCCTGGTAAAAAGAAGAACTCTACAAAATTACCTGATCAGCTTGTTGAAAAATTGATACAGTATTCTAGTAAACCTGGAGATGTTGTGTTGGATCCCTTTATGGGTAATGGTACAACTGCCGTTGCTAGTATAAAATTACAACGAAATTATCTTGGATTTGAAATAAATCCACTTGCACAAGAAATTATTGATATTAATATAGCAAATGCACAGGCCTTGAAAATGGGTTAATTGTGAGTTCGCCCTTGACTCTTTCTACATCATTGATAAGGAGTACCCTTTCTCTGTAAAGTTTAAGGTATGAGCGAACCCGTGTATATCTTAGCTCTTATCTTAAAGGGTTTTTTTACAAAAATGGTCCTTTCTTTCAGAAAAACTTAAAATTGATTATTCGTAGAACAACCGTGAGATAGTCAATTAGATGTATCTATATTTCAGTATCCTACAATTGGATATTTGATTATTTAGCTATCTTAACCACCTATATGAGTCGATAATAACTATGGTCTATACCGGTTTGCTATTTCCAAATGAACCTTTATTCTACAGTATACTAATAATTGTTACAACCTTATTAGCGGTAGGCATTTTTGTAATGTTATTCTTTGTTACTGCAGCTTATGGACGCCACCAGAAGAAAAAATGGGGGCCTAAAATGAGTACTCATCTTGGTTGGTTCATAATGGAAGTTCCAACACTATTAGTAATGGGTTTGTGCTTTATTTTTAGTGATAAATGGCATGTCAATGGAACTATCAGGTGGACCTATTTTGTGATTTTATTCATTTGGTTCTTACATTATGGTCATCGAGTTTTTATTTACCCATTTCAAATACGCAATGGTAAGACAATGCCTGTTACTGTTGTCTCAATGGGTTTTATATTTAATCTAATCAATGTTTACATACAAGGGAGATGGCTCTTTACTCTTTCAGATCCAGTTTATGCTGAGCAATTGCTCTTTCCAATATCAAATGCTACGTATTCAACTGCTTGGTTGTATTCTCCTCAGTTTATTATCGGTGTTGTGATATTTCTAGTTGGATATTATATCAATAAACGATCTGATATTACCCTCCGAGGATTGCGTAAAGCTTCGAATGGTGGAAGATACCAAATTCCCTATGGTGGACTCTATAATCGAGTTTCCTGTCCAAATTATTTTGGAGAAATAATGGAATGGATAGGATGGGCTGTTCTAATTTGGTCATTATCAGGGTTAACTTTTGTTATTTGGACGACAGCTAATCTACTACCTCGTGCAATTTCCCATCATAAGTGGTATCAAGAAGAATTTGAGGATTATCCCGAAAACCGAAAAGCGCTCATACCGTTCATCCTATAATTCTCCTTTTTTCTTTATCTTTTTACAATTACTTTTATAATAGTAAAAGTAAAATAAGTCTAATATCCTCTTTTAGTAAAGAGTTCTTTTGGAAGTAAAAAATCATGCCTAAAGTAACATACGAACCAATATCTGCTAAAGATGCCCTTAAGAAAATTAAAGATCTCTGCAGTATTATGGTTGATCTTGCCTATGGTGCAGTTCTTTTTGAAGATAAGGGTCTAGCTGACCAAGTAGATGAAATTCGAGACCTTGTCGTTAATTATAACTACCTATTGACAATGTCTTTACAAGTAGCAGTAAGAGATGCGAAAGATGCTCAAGCAACGCTTCCCCTAGTGGTTATTGGACAAGCTAGTATAGATATCGCTAATTCCGCAGCTGATATTGCTCATGTTTTAGTAAAAGGATTTGGAATTCATCCCACTATTAAAGAGCTTGCACAAAAATTTGCTCGAGATTTATGTAAAGGTAAAATTTCAGAAGAATCTATCCTCAAAGGATATTCATTGAAATCCATTGTTGAAAAAATGAATTATTCAATAGCGATTTTCGCAGTCAGGCGTAGTGGAAAATGGATAATACTCCCAGAAGAAAGTATGGAACTAGAATCTGATGACACTATTATTGCAAGTGGGTCAAGTTCTGGTATCAGTTTATTGAAGTTATTAATTGGTGGCAAAGCAGAAGAAATTAGCCCACCTGATGAAGAGGACGATGATTCGGTTGCTGAGTCTCTACAAGATAACATTGTAGATTATATGACAGCTCTCAAAGATACGAGTGAAGTAATGGTTGATCTTGCCTATGGTGCAGTTCTCTATAATAATAAAGAGTTAGCCCAACTCGTAACCAATATGTAAAAGCGTGTTGATACTATACGAAATAAAGCAGAAGTAGCAATTTTACGACTTGCAAGGGAACCAAAAGAAGACATTTCATCTCTGCAAGGGTTATATCGAATTGTCGAAGCTTCTGAAGATATTTCTGATGCAGCAAATCAAATTGCTAAGATTGTTCTAGCAGAATTACCTTCTCATCCTATTATTGAATTAGTGATTGGTGAATCAACTGAAAATCTTTTTGAAAAACAAGTTGAAGAATTATCCTTAATTGTGGGCAAAACTGTTCCTGCTGGAAACTATTTGGATGAATTTGGAATTCGTGTGTTAGCTGTTAAACGCGTTGGCGGTTATTACTTTAAACCAAGAAGGCGAACCAAGATTCGTGCTGGTGACACGATAATTTTCACCGGATTGAAAGATGCTTGTTTAGCATTTCAACAGCGTGAAGAAGAAGCAGTCGTAGAAAAGGTTGCCGAACTTAAAGCTACGAAAAAAGCTGCTGAAGAAGTAAGTGATAAAGTGGTAGAAGAAGTCACTGAAGAGGTTTCTAGTGAAGCTGCAAAAGAAGTTTCAAAGAAAGCTGCAAAAGACGTCGCCAAAAAAGCTGCTGTAAAGGCAACTGACAATGTTTCAAAGAAAGATGTTGAAGAAGTAGCTGAGGAAGTAGCTGATAAGGTTACCAAAGATATTTCTGATAAAATAATCTCTGAAGTTGTTTCTGAAGCTGTTGAATCAATTAAAGCAGAAAGACCTGATCTTTCCAAGAAAGAAACTAAAAAAGTTCTTCAAGAAGCAACGGAAGCTGCAACAAAGAAATCCATTGAAGATGCTCGTCAAAAAGTTACTCAAGCAGCAAAAGAAGCTGCAGATGAAAAAGTAGAAGAAAAATCTGATGAAATCCAAAAGAAAGCCACAAAAGCTGCAGAGAAAAAGGCTAGAGAAGAAGTGGCTTCCGTTGTTAAGGACGCAATAAAAGGTGAATCTGAACGAGCAGCTAAAAAAGCAGTAAATAATGCAATAAAAGAAACGGTAACAATTGAAGAACCAGAGAAGATCGTAAAAGATGCTGCTGAAGAAGCAGCAAAAGAGGTTGCAGAGAAAGCTGCACAGAAAGCTGTTGAACGAAGCGGAAAAAGAGCTGCCACAAAGGTTGCTGAAGAAACCGCTACTGAGGTCGTAGAAAAAGAGACCAAAAAAGTTGCCATGAAAGCTGCCAAAGAAGCAGCTGAAGAAGTGGCCGAGGAGGTGCTTATAAAAGAAGTGAAGAAAGCCGCACAAAAAGCTGCAGAGGAAGCAGCTGAAAAAGTTACAAAAACTGAATAGAATTGCAGTCGCATTTCAAACGTAAGAAATTAATTTGCACAGCTGTTAGGTGAGTGATTCCCTTGTACTATGGTACAGTTCAACCACTATGGTGAAACAAATGTCGAAGTCGAATATTGCTAAAAAAACCGCGGTCAATTTGTTTATTGGTATGTTCCTCCAAGCTATGATAGCTCTCGCCTTCGAAACTGGTGGTATTGTTTCTGGTACTATAACCTCATTTTTAATGGATACTCACAATGTTAAATGGATTATCTTAATTTATGGTCCTTTATTAGCTGCAAGAGGGGATATTGCAATATTAGCTGGGAAATTGGGTACAGGTTTGCATTTGGGTAGCATTAAACCAACTTTTAGAAAAAACACTCCTGCTTATCGAAGTATAGTATCTTCTACTTTAACCATAGCAATGTTAGATGCTGTATTAGTGGGAATTGTTACTTACATTGTGAATCTAATAATTTTCCCAGAGGGTATAAGGGTTGTAAATCCAATACTGTTTC
>DAOUWQ010000116.1 GCA_030667035.1 Candidatus Heimdallarchaeota archaeon
AGGGAAGAAAATTGATTAGTATACTCAATAACAATCTAGAATTACAAAAAGCGCTAACAAATTGGATTGGTGAAAATTATGATAGGAAATTATTAGAAAATCAGAGAGTTTTTATCAAACCAAACATGGGCTATCCAAAGCCGGCACCATTTACTACATCAATAGATATTATTGTTAGCACAATAGAAATTTTAGCTAATGCTGATGCAAAAGAAATCGTTATTGCTGAAGGTTCGACAAGTAAATCATCTGCGATAGATAATTTTCGAATAACTGGTCTTGTTGAAGCACTAGAAGAATATGACGTAAGTTACATCGATATTGATACTTACGAGAATTCAGAAGTTGTCTTAAATACAGGTGTAAAACACTATCTTCCTAAGTATTTGCAACAAATGGATCTGAGAATTTCTATGCCAGTAATCAAATTTTATGACGATGATGAAGGAAATACATTTCTGTCAAATGCAATAAAGAATTTCTTTGGTCTACCACAAAAGAAAATGTACAAAATGAATAAAGATTCACACAAGAGAGATAAACTACACAAAGATTTGCATAAATCAGTTGCAGAAGTTTTTCAAGCAGTACAAAAATTTGCTCCCTTTGATTTATACATTTGTGATGGAATTGATATCCTAAAGGGAGAAGCAGAACACGGAGAAGCAATGAAATGGGGCAAAATTCTCTTTTCAGATGATGCGATAGGTGCTGATCTCAAAGTTCTTGAAATTATGGAAAAAAAGCATCCTCGCTACCTTGATTATTTATTAGAAAACAAAAAATAGAAAGATTAGCAACTAAATTTTAGTTGTAAATCTTGCTGTTATTAACCAGCTGTTATAGATAATAAATGTGGACCAGCACCATCATTTCCAGGGTCAACGAAAGTAATGTATTGAACGTATTTGTAAAAGTCAAGATAAAATCCTGCTGTATGTGTGTGTACATAGTGAGCTGATATTTCAACTTGCTTTCCTAAATCGATTTCTGTAACTAATCCGCTCTCTGCAGAGGTACAAACACTACCGGGATTTCTATTATACCACCAATCATCGATATATTCGTGTCCCATTTCCCAAATAGAGGAGGTGTTATCGGTATAAGTAATATTAAGAGTTAATGCAACCCCATCTGTAGGGAAATTATTACCCCACGACCCAGCTAATCCTAAAACGAAGAATTTTCTAGCTTTGAAAGGATCGCTTGATTTGTTTATTTGTTGAACAGTTGGTTGATCTTGTAAATCAGCATTTGTCGAGTGAAAAACAACTATTTGTCCCGTTATATAAAATGGCACATACGATGTTTCATTTATCACTGGTAAATAGATATTCTGACCTGCAATAATAGGACCAAAATCTGGACCACCAGTAGTATAGTAATTATCTTTATTATTACCAGGTGTACCTATTGATCCTTCAAAACCTTCTTTTTGTAAATCAAAGGATTCGAAGTCAGATAATAAATCAGTGAAATCAGCTTCGTCATTCAATAATTTCCAATCACTAACATAAGCATATCTTTGTCCTGTATATTCGATTTCTAATCTATAGAACGTTTGTTCAGAAGTTGACAGCATAATTTGATCGGTTCCTTCAACAACCATTTCCTTTACTTTTGAAGGAGCGATTAAATTAGCAGCTGGATTTTTCAGTTCCCAGTTTTCATGTTTATACCAATAATTTTTACTTCCAAGAAGACTTTGAGGAACAGACCAAATGTGTACATTCGTAATCTCAATATTGTTTGTTCCGCCATTTGTTATCATAATTTCAATCTGGTCGTATCTGGAATCTTTGTTAGTATCTCTAACATTCTTCACAAAAGCATAGAGCGTTGTGCTATTGAAATAAGGAATAGCAACAAAATAGACTAATGCAACTGATGCAACAGTTAAAGCTATAAGTAAAATAGTAGCAATAACAGGACTTATTGCTTTTCTTTTTCTAATAATTTTTTTCATTGTTTTTAACAAGAGAATTCCACCAGATAGATATTGGGATATGGTTTTTTAACCTCAATAAGATTACACTATTATTATATTATCTTCTAAAATAAATCCTTTCGCCTTGAGGTAAAATAAAAAAAAAGATAGTATTTGAGCTTTTTGATGAAGAAATAAGCTCAAATTAAACGTCTAAGCCATTGTTATTGATAATAAGTGGGGTGCAGAATCATCAGTTCCGGGGTCAGTGAAAATTATTGCTTTAATATACTTGAAGTAGTCATAGTAAAATCGAGTTGTATGTGTGTGTATATGTGAATGTGGTGTATCAGCTTGTGTTCCTAAATCAATTTCAGTTATCAAGCCATAAGGAGAAGCGAGGCAAAGATTACCAGGGTTGGATCCATACCACCAATCATCGATATAGGATTTGTTGAGTAAATTCTCACTAATACTATTATCAGTATAAACAATTGTAAGATTCAAAGCCCAACTATTAGCATTAAAGTTGTCACCCCACGAACCAGCAAGTCCGAGGAGGAAAAGTTTCTTTGCTCTAAATGGAGTTGAAGCAAAATCAAATTTCTGTTCTAAAGGTTGACCAGACAAATTTCCATTTGGTGAATGGAACACAACGATGTTTTGTCCAATATAAAATGGTATTAATTGGGTTTCGTTTAGTACTGGAAGATTTTCTATAGTTAGAACATCTAGTTGATAATCACCGTCAGCATTTGTGACATAATTATTTGCTGTTCTACTGGGGTCATCTATTGTTCCATCATAACCGTTTGCAGTAAGATTGAAAGTTTCGAAACCAGATAGTAAGTCACTTAAATCCAGAAACTCATCACTTACTCTAATCCATTCGGTTACTAATGCATTTTTCATCCCAGTATAATCAATTTCCATTCTAAAATAAGTTCTCTCATAAATCGACAAACCAATCTGTGAGGTTCCACTTAGTTTCACAGAGTCTACTTCAGATGGTTGAATAAGCGATTCGGCAGGAACATCAAACGTCCATCCCTCGTGTGCAAGCCAAAGATCGGAATTAGCAATTTCAGTTTGAGCACTAGTCCAAATAATCACTTGTGTAATATTGATATTTTTGGTTCCAGAATTAACGAATTGAATTTCAACTTGATTATATAATGAATCCTTATCAGTATCATGAATTGTTACTACTGAAGCATCCAATTTGTATGTATTAAATAATGGAACAATAACGAAATAGATAATTGTTGCAGCAGCAACTGTTAGAGCTATTAGCAATATTGTAGCAATAACTGGACTTACCGCTTTTCTACGACTGTAGAGTCTTTTTATTCTTTTAATCATTTAATGATACCACCAATAAATTAGCATAATAATTACTATTTATTTATTCTATAGATATATTGTACCCTACTTCAAAATAAACTCTTCTTATGATGAATATGTCTTGATGTAAAAACTTCTGAATAAGATTTCATTTTTCAGCTATTATGAATAAATTATGCTTAGATTCTCTACTGGAAATGATTCTGAAATTTGCGTTCTTTATCAAATCTTCAAATTCTTGTTTCTCGAATAAATAATAGTATCTCATTATTTTTGTTTTGTCAGGCATTGTCCATGGAACAAGAACATCCTTCTCTCCTTGTTCAATAATGGTTTTCAAATCTTCCTTTGCGAATCTAGGATGAGTTCTTAACCAACAACTTATGAGTAAACGTCCTTTACTTTTCATTATTCTAAATATTTCTTGAAGAGCTTGTTTTCTTTTCTGCAAGTTATCCAAATGATGAAAAACAGCGATCATAATTATTCGATCAAATGATTTATCCTTAAAAGACAAATCACTAACATCAGCATTAATTACACCAGTTAGAAGAGGAGTTACAGAATAGAGTTCGTTTTCTAATGCTGTTTTCAAAATGTTAAAGGAAACATCCATACCAATTGTATCGATCTTCTTTTTTAACAATAATCTTGTATGCCGCCCGTTCCCACAACCTAAATCTAATGTGAGTTTATTTTCATCTATTGTTTCAATAAACTCCGAAACATCTTCCCACGGTCGTTTTCTTTTCGTATCAAAACTTTCAGCAATCTGATCATATACTTTTGAAATAGACTGATGTTCTTTTAATTTTTCTTCCTGTGGAGTCATTGGCAACATGAGAACCTTAGCAGTGCTTATTTTAAATTATTTGTTGTTAAAAGAATAGAAATTACATTTGAAATAAAACAATATACTTAAGTTGCTTTTTCCTTATCCTTACTTGGCAATGATGTGACGTACGGTCTCGCTAGTCTGTGCAGACAATGATCGAAATCTGGGGTAACTGAGCCATTAATACATTTTAACATCAATCGAATAGCAGTAGAAAAAATAATAACCTAACTTTACTAGTTATTTTCATTGTTAATTTAATAAGAGCTGATTATCGTTGGGAAAACCTTTCAAAGTAATTCAAGTCGGTTTTGGACCTATGGGTCAAATAGTTACAAAACTACTTTTAAAACGAAAAAACATTGATTTAGTTGGAGTTATTGATATAGCTAAAGAATTCCAAGAGAAGAAAATTACTGACATTTTGAGTACAGATATTGAATCTAATCTTGTTATAACTTCAGATCTTGAGCAGGTTCTAACTAAGGATATTGATGTAGTAATTATTGCTACTTCTTCATTCTTTGAAAAAATTACTCCAATGATACTAGAAGTTGTAGGTAAGGGTGTAAATGTCATTTCACTCTGTGAACAACTAGCTTATCCTTTTGATTTTCAGCCTGAACTTTCGAAGAAAGTCGATGCTGCAGCTAAGAAACGAAATGCAACCGTTGTTGGTACGGGTATCAATCCGGGTTACTTAATGGAACTTTTACCTATTATGTTAACTGCCCCTTGCGAAGTAGTAGAAAAAATAACTATTACAAGAATGATGAATTCAAGTAAGAGAAGAATACCTTTCCAAGTGAAAATAGGTACTGGATTAAATAAAGAAAAATTCGAGAAAAAAATCTCCGAAAAGAAAATCACAGGTCATGTTGGTCTTGAAGAATCAATGCAAATGATTAATGCTGCTTTAAGTCTTGAACTTGATGAATTCATTGAATTGCCACCTGTAGCGATGATCGCTGAAAAACCATTTATGTATGATAATATAGAAGTTCCAAAAGGGCACGTTTGTGGTTTGCATAGTCAAGGCTTAGCTAAAAAAGAAGGAAAAGAAATTTTGAGACTTGATTTCATTGCATATTCTGGTGATCATGAAGAATATGATAGTGTTGAAATTATTGGTATTCCAAACATTAAACAAATCATCAAAGGTGGAGTGCATGGTGATATTGGAACTGCATCAATGGTTGTCAATTTAATCCCCAAAGTAGTAAAAGCAAAGGCAGGTTTACTAACAATGATAGATTTACCAGTTCCTTGTAATACGGCAAATATTTGGAAAGAATAAGCAACTTGAATATTCTTCTCTGAGACTAAATTTCCTCTCAAGAAGATATCACTTTTTTTCAAAATTGTATTGAGGGAATTAATTTAAGTGCTAATTTAAGCACTGCTGGTTCCTTAAGCAGTGATAAAATTATTTCAGCTTGACTATCAATGTCGCCCTTTTCTTCTATTAGTTTTCCCAAATCATTTTCAACAGCGGTATAAAATGCTCTATTAAATGCTTCATCCGTTAATCGATTTAGTAACCACCTGAAAAGTGACATTGCTTTTAACTGATTTCTTAGAATAGATTTCCATTGAGTATCGTACTTATTTAGAAATTTACCACTGTTATTATTCTCTTGAACGGCTAATGATGCAACTTGACCAGCTA
>DAOUWQ010000358.1 GCA_030667035.1 Candidatus Heimdallarchaeota archaeon
GAAGACTTCTTTGATGAAGTCGCTGATGATGAAGAAAGCGATGAAGTCGAGTTAGCTCTTGAGGAAGAGTATGGTAGTGCAGGCGAAGATATAGAAGAATTCGAAGAAGAACTCGAAGAAGAAGAACTCGAAGAAGACGATTAAGAATATTTCTTCTTCATTATTTTCTTTTTTTTTTTATTTATTTTAATCTTTTTTCAGCTTAACATAGGTTATTGAAAAAAATAAAAAAATAGATCGATTTAATCGATCAATTAACTAGTGTTTTTTAAACAAGCGATAATATTATGGATAATTCTACGCCTGGAATCAGAGAAACTCCATAGATTGCTAATGAAATAATTTGGAATATTCCCCAACCAATACAGAAAAAGGATACAATAATTGCTATTGGCATCCAGTTTAGTATTTTACCAACCATCGCCATTTGTTCTGTTAGAGTTCTAACCAATACAAATACAATGATATCAATTGCTAAGAAAACTGCAAAATAAATCCATTTACCTTGTCCAAGATCACCGAAAACGATAGCAAAAACTGCTGCTCCGAGAAAGCCTGCAAGTAAAGCGATAAGTGCAGAGATAGGAGTATCTTCCAAGGTTCTAAGCGTTAGTAGTGCACCGATAACAATTAAAACAATTATTGTCAAAGGATTAAACCACTGCATCCAAGGATATTCATCGGGAACGTTCACTGCTAGAAAACCAGCAAGCATAAGCGTTAATACACCTAAAACAATGCCTACTTTCTCCATGATGTCAACCATTGAAAAGAGCATATTACGTTCGCTTTCATCGTTTTTCTCAAATCGAGCAAATTTTCGGATTATTCCTGAAGTTACAACTACTGCATCCAGGATAAGGACAATTGGTGAAAGAATAAACATTGCAAATTCAAATGCGTGCTCCATGATAAATTTCACCTAATATATGAATGAATAGTACGAGCTATCTTATTAAACTATTCAATAGAGATTATTTTTGTTGTAGAAGTACGAGTAAAATCTGTAAACGCGCCATATTGAAAACTATAAGTGAATATCAGTCCTTCTGATACTAATGCTAAACTACATCCTAACCCTATAAATGCAAGCAAAGTAGAACGCCGATTTAGTGATAAAATTTTCAAATAAACCTTTAGCTGTTCGATGAAATTCATCATCTAAATTCTCCTTTACTTACTCGGTTCTTAAAGTATATATATTACAATTATATCTAATAAATAGCTTTACTCTTTTCTGTTAGACATTCATCAATCTTTTTGTTAGGTTTTTCTAAAAATAACCAATGATTATTCTAGATTGAAAGTAAAAAATCCTCTTCAAATTCTATTCAATAAAGCATTTAACTTATGCCTAATAATGCGGCAGTGCTTCCAACAACTAAAACAGTGATTAATGCACAAGGCACTAAAATTTTGAAACCAACATTTATTGCTTGATTTGTCTTTAATCGAGGAATAAGGGTTTTTATTATTGTAGTTATTAGCATCACCAAACTTAATTTGAATAGAAAATTCAGCAAATGACCTAATATTTCATAGTTATCCAAAATCGGAATTGGTACATATGACCCACCGAGAAAAACAGAGACTATAACTCCAGCGAGGACTAATTCAAAAATGCGCATAGAGATATTCCAGACATGAAACTTCCAATTTCTTGGAGTTGGAAGTCTTATGGATAAGTCAGGTGTTGAATTCAATCTATCAAAATATGGTTGATCGAATTTGAAAGTTAAAGCGAAGATGGAAATTAATGCACCCCACGGAATAAGAAGAAATATTCCAAACCCTCTGTTTTCATATGCAATAAGACGAATGTCCTCAGCGAGGACACTAATATTCATTGATCTCCTAACAAGAGCTGGTCCTACGAATGCTAAGAATATTGGAATATCAAATAACATAAATGTTAACGCAATTTTTAGTGCTTCGTAAGTAGAGTGCTTCTCACCAATCCATAAAATAAAGAAGATGAGAACACCAATCAACGTGCTAATTGTTAATAAAAGTAACAAATCACCTTCAAAAGAAATGATACCAACTATTCCGGTCGTTTTTCCGGAGCTATCATTAAAAACACCAATTATAGAAGAAAATTCTCCTTCCACACATATTGGAAGTATTAAAGCACTTGTTAAACTAAGAGTTAAGAAAAATAACAGTAAGATGCTTTGAATAACAATTTTTGTGTTTATGCGTTCTTTCTCTCCTTTGAAGCAAAGCTTGAAATGCTCTAAAACAGGGATAAACATTGGAGAGCCTTTAGGTTTAAAACTAAAACGCGAATATAACCTACTTGTAATCTGCTCAAAAAGAATGGCTAATCCAAGAACAAACAAAAAGCCTGGAAAAATGAAGATTTCTACCCACGGAATCGCCATATTCTTAACTCCAATTATTTCTCATCGCATGAATGTTCTAATGATATATTTGAATTACTTTAAACTTTTTGTAAAATTTCTAGGTGAATGTTTTTTATCCGCTTATTCCACAACCTTCTCCAACAAATAAGAGAATAGTTGAGATATTATCGATTGCATTACCGGTAATTCTGGAGAGTAATCCTTGAGTATTTACCTTCATTGGGCAGGTTATTTTAAACATTCGAGGACTTTCTTTCTCTGAACCTTTCTTACTATGAACAAAGCTAAATAGTTCTCCTGTTGGTGTTTCAACTCGGACAATAGTATTACTTGGAGATAATTCTATCGCAGGAGGAGAATTATGAAAGGCTCCCTCAGGTAAAGTTTGCAAAAGTTCTCTGATGATTTTTATTGATACAATGATTTCATCAAAAAGAACTAAAAATTCTCCATAAAGATCACAGAAATCAGAAACTGGGACATTAAATGAAATATCTTTGTAGGCACAATAAGGATCTGATTGTCGTACATCAGCGGTAATTCCAGAAGTTCGGGCTAAAGGACCTACCAAAGCAAGCTTTTTTCCTGTTTCTCTAGAAATAAATCCAACATCTTTCAATAAGGCCTTCACTAAGGGATGTCTTTGATTTCTAGTTTTTATTTTTTGTATTTTAGTTTCCATGACAGAAAGCGTTTGATAAAGTGAAACTACTTTTTCTTCTGTAATATCAGCAGAAACTCCACCGAATTTAATGAATGAGTCATCTAAAGCAGGTTGAGTTATATTTTCGATATGCTCTAAAATATTTCTTCGCAATAACATAAGTTTTAGATGTAATATAGGATATGAGATTCCTTTTGCAATTGTACCAAGTTTGAGAAGATGACATTGTATTC
>DAOUWQ010000332.1 GCA_030667035.1 Candidatus Heimdallarchaeota archaeon
AAGCACATTTTCTTGGAAATGACCTTCTCTTTCCAGATTATATCAAACGTGAAATGCAAAGAATTCAATATAAAGCTAAATTAGCTGATTGGGGATTAGGATTCAGTATAACAACTTTACCGGATGGAGTAATTTGTGGTCATGGTGGAGGGTATCCTGGATTTATAACCCGTTCAGGTTTTATCCAAGATGAAAAAATCATTGTTGTTGTATTAACAAGTGCAGTAGATGGACCAGCTTCGAATCTGTCTTTGGGATTACACAAATTGATTTTTTACCTCTCGAAAAAGGAAGAAAAATTAAACTCGGAAAAACCAAAAAAGGATTTGAAAGATATTATCGGATTTTATGAATCTGATTGGGGAATATCATTATTTAGTCAAATAGGTACTAAACTGGTTTTAATTACACCTGGATTCGATAATCCTTCAGAAATAATACAAATCTATGAACATATCGAAGGCTATCGATTCAAAGCACCAAAAGACAAATCATTTTCCTCTCCGGGACAAGAGATTGAATTTATCGATGGACTAGATGGTGAAAAAATCTTCATTGATAGCCATGGTGGAGAGAATAGAAGGTTTAAATTCAGTTATTAAGTAATGAAAGTAACTGAATTCTCTCATCTTTTTTGAAAAATTCAACTTTGGCAACAATATAATACTTTATAACATTAATTGCGTGGATAATTGATGAAAAGTTTCTTTTCAAAAAAGAAGTGTTATAAAATGTCTAATAACAAGTACTGTCCTGATTGTGGCAAATTACAAAAAGAAGAAGATGTTTTTTGTATGGATTGTGGAACAAAAATAGATTCTTCCAATAATGAAGCGCTTGATTCTCAACAATCAGATGATACTATCGAATATGGTAAAACTACTCAAACGCAAACAACCTATATAGAACAATCTGGCTCAACTGGAGATACAAAAAATAACTATGTTGGTATTGCATCAATTTTTATTAGTGTTTTAGGAATAGGATTCATCATTCTTAATAACACCATTCTTGAATGGATTGCTTTAGGTTTAGGTATCATAGGAGTCATAGTAGGAATAATTGGTCTTTTTCAACCACATAAGAAAGCATTGGGTTATATTGGTATACTTTTAGGACTAGTTACAATAGCTGTTTGGATGTCATTTACTTTCGGTTGGATATAGAAAAGCAGAGAATTATATTTAATGTTTAAATCTACAGTATCAAAATACTGCGTAAATAAATATTAATAAAGATTTCTCTCTTGATTTCGAGAGAAACTATGGCAATTTCTACTAGTAAACTTTTTATTTACTTTAATCTTTAATGAAGTCAGATATAGCTTATTTCAAAAAAAATGGAGAGGATCGTCTTTGGAAAAGAGATCTGTTTTAAACAAACTAGTTGTAATTCTATTTATTACATGTATGGTAATACCTAGTGTATTATCTATGAATGCTGAACGAGCATCAAATATTTAACTTGATGCTTTGGGAAACCCAATTGACAATGGTTCAGGGTTTTCTCCTCTTATTGATGCACCAATACTGTATGCACCAACTAATAATCAATATACAAAAGATGATACACCATATTTAGATTGGAGTACGGTAGCTGGCTCAACTCGTTATCGGTTTCAAGTGGATGATGATATAGGTTTTACTAGTACTTCATATGATGTACTATTTCCCCTTGGAACAGGAGACGAAAGTGATTATATTTGCAGTCATTTAGTTGATGATAAGTATTATTGGCGAGTACGATCATATAATTGGATAGGCGCTTGGAGTGCCTGGAGTACAGTATGGTATTTCACTGTTGACACTGTTGCACCAATTGCTCCAACGCCAGTTTTACCAACTCAGGCATCAACAACAACAGACAAAACACCATTTCTTGATTGGTCAACGGTGACCGGTGCTTCATCTTACCAAGTTCAAATAGATAATAATGCCGATTATAGTTCACCCAATGTGGATACTACTACTTCAAGTTCTTACTATTATTCCCCCACTTTAAATGATGGAAAATATTATTGGCACGCTCGTGCACGAGATTTAGCAGGAAATTGGGGCAGTTATAGTTATAATTATAGATATTTCACAATTGATACCACGGCACCAAATCCACCTGCTCTACTTTCACCAGCAAATGGTGCATTGACAAATGATGCAACACCCTATTTAGATTGGGGTAGTTCTTCGACAGCAGTAGAGTATAATCTTCAAGTGGATGATAGCTCTAGCTTTACCAGCCTAAATGTCAATTATTATACTGGCGGAACCGCTTATACTTGTCCATCTTTAGCAAGTAAAAATTGGTATTGGCGCGTTCGAGCACGAGATGCAGTAGGCAATTGGGGTAGTTTTAGTTCCTATAGATATTTCACCGTTGATACTATTGCTCCGAGCAGTCCAACATTGGTTTCACCAATAAATGAAGCAATAATTAATGATCCAACACCATATTTTGATTGGTCTTCTGTAGCAGGTGCAATACTTTACCAGTTCCAAATAGATAACGATACTGACTTTCTGAGTACAAATGTAGATTTTGAAACAACTGATACAGATTATATTGCAATAACTTCATTGTCTGATAGTGTTTATTATTGGCGAGTTCGCGCAAAAGACGCAGCTGAAAATTGGGGCGATTGGAGTGATGCTTGGAATTTTCAAGTAGACACAACAGCACCTACAATAACCATCGTTGGAAATGATCCGACCACACCGACAGATGCAGATTCAGTTATTTTTAGCTGTGATGTTGCAGATCTAAATGGCATTGATATAGTAATTCTACATTATAGGATCAATGACGGTGTTTGGAGTAATGTTACAATGGCTTTGGATTCAGGAACAACCTATCAGGTAACATTGGGACCATTCGATTATAATGACCTATTTGAGTATTCTATTATAGCCTATGATACAGCGATCAATCCAAATGCAGCAACAAATGATAATGGAAGTTCATATTACAGCTTCACAGTTGTTTCAGGCGATGTTTCTGCACCAACCCTTAGCGCAATCTTTAATGATCCCGCAAGCCCTACTGATGCAGATACTATTGCAATTCGTTGCAATGTAACCGATACTAATGGAATCCTATCTGTCACTCTCCATTACAGAGTAAATAGTACCGATTGGATAACGGTTAGTATGACGCAAATAGCCGATGTTACTTATGAAGCAGAAATCGGACCATTTGGGTATAATGATTTAATTGAGTATTATATTACTTCTATAGATAACTCTCCAAATAACAATGAAGCAACAGATGATAATGGAGGAGAATATTACAGTTTTGTAATAACTTCAAGTGATGTAACAGGACCAATAATCGATTCTGTAGAACACTCACCAACAGAACCAAATGATGGCGAAACAGTAACAATAAGTTGCTCTGTAACAGACGTTAGTGGTGTTCAAGGGGTTAATCTTCTTTATCG
>DAOUWQ010000293.1 GCA_030667035.1 Candidatus Heimdallarchaeota archaeon
GTAACAGAAGGAGTACCTCCGGAGGGAAGTGGGTCTGAAAATGAGAGAACATCCCTTAAGTAATCAAAGAGAAGTGCAGCACCTACACCAATTATTATTGCTAGAACAAGTGGAATAACGAATCTCGTCCAACTTCCTTCAGAAAGCAACAATCGAAAAGCATAGAATAAAATAACTAATGCTAATGCAATAAATGGGGTAAAGAGAGCGATTTGAGTGAAAATATTAGTAGAGCTAGCTTGAGGCATACCAACAAAATAATCAGACCAACCATTATCGGTTAAGTCATCTGTAACATCAACCCAATTAAGAGTATGACTGAATACCCAGTCCAACTCAAAAACTTCAGACGTAGTATAAGTAGCATCGTTTGTTGAAAATTTAAATTGGTCATTAATTGAAACTTGGAATGTGTTGTTTACAAAACGAGTAACTTTAATTGTATATACATCCCCTGTTTCGATAGTAACATAAGTAGAACCTAATTCTATTTCATTATATAACCCGTCAATGCGTTTCAGAGAAACGTATTTGGTGATATCAAATTCAATTTTATAACCATTAGTAGAATGAAAATAAGCATCTGGATCTTGTTCAGAGCCAATAAAAATCACTGATGCGGAACCTTGGGTGCCATACCTAAACTGCCACTGCCATTCCCCATAGGCTACTTTGCTCTCATGATAAGCCCAATTATGGGCGGGTAAGGTACCAATCATTGTACCATCTCTTCCTTCGAATCTTCCTTGAGTAACGGTCCAATCATCAATATCTGTTTCAAATAAATCTCGAGTGGCAAAAACAACTGCTACAATAGAAATCATGAGAAATAAAGCAATTATCAAGAATTTTCTATCAACTTGAAGTGAACTAAGTGAAAATCTTCTCTTAGTTTTGGTCCCCGTATCCTGGGCTTCTTCAGACATTGCTTGAACACCTATTGCCATACTATACTCGGTGTATCTGTATATTTACTCTTTCTAAACTTTTGAATTATGTTAAAAAGATATTTTTGACAAGAGTGGCAAGAGACTTCCAACAAGAATTGCAGGAGGGATTGAGACGTTAGGATTAATTGTGAGTATTGATTTTTGTTTGGAAATGAATCTTAATTTTCCAATAGTTACTTCATTCTGCACTATTTTTACCAGAAATTTCTTTGAAACAAGTCTGAAAATTTCTTCATTTGAAGTATTTGTCCATTTAACTGACTTTTCAGTATTATTTGGTCTTAAGGTGGAAGATAGATTAAACTCTTCATTTGAAAGAGTATATCTCAATAATTCATCAGTTCTTCGTAAAACTAAAGATGCTTTTGAGGAAGCAAAAAAGATAGAAACAGAATGTCGAGAAGAATTGAAAATGATTTTACCACTTTGTTTCTTATCAACATCGTTTTTCTCTTTAAGTAACCAATGAGGGTTCATTTGAACTATTGTCAATTTCATTGACTAGATATCCTCACGGCAATGATGGTGATATGGAATAATCTTTCTCCCATTCAACTTCATAAGAATAGGTTACTTTGAATTCCTCACCAGGTTTGAGTTTTAGATCCCATGTTTGAATACCAAGATTCGCTTTAACTGGGACCAAACTGGGTTCGAAGTTTTTAACTTTGATTCTTTCAGAGTGTGAATATGGAATGACATCTTTGATAGTAATAGCAGCAGCCAATTTTCGATAATTATTGATCTTCAATTCATAATTATAAGAGATGGATCGTTTACCTTTAACCAAACCGGCTTTCTCTTTCACACGTTTGAGAAGCTTCTTCTCGGCTTTCATCTTTAATTCTTCACGTGCACCAAGTTTGAATTCTTCTCCTGGGGCTATCTGATCAATAAATGTTTCACCGATGAATTCTCCATCAGCATACACTTTTGCATTGCCTGCGAGAATTATTGCATCGCCATTTGTAATCTTGTCTAATGCAATCACACCCAATGAAGCTGTTGCACTCCAATAGAATTCTTTGACTGTCTTTAATTCATGAGTAGTTAGTGTGACAGGATGATTATTCCCATCAGAAGGTATAGACCATTTGCCTGAAATTTCAAAGCTCTGAACGCCAGAAGGACTTTCTTTGATTTGTGCTGTAGGTTCGTCCATAATTGCTATTTCTTCTAATGCTTCTTCTCTTTCATAATCCATAGCATCTTCTTTAGCTGCTTTCTTCATTTTCCTCATAGGAGCAGGTGCTGCAGCATAGCTCATCATTCTGGAAGAAGGACGAGGAGAATAGATATCAATGTAAAATGGATCTGGTTCGATAATTCTGATAGGTTTAAACACTGCTGTAGATATAGTTAAAGCTACTTTATTCCAATCTTCCAAGGTACGATTATTTACTAAAGCTACGCCTTTCAGCACAGCGTTTTCAATTTTTAGATAAACATCATAACTTGGTTCACAGCTAACACCTTTAGCTTGATAAGAAAAGTCAAAAATAAAAGGACCAGCTTGAGTTACATCTACACCGATGACAATATCAGTTGTTTGCTCAACATGTGACAGGTTTCTAAATTCATTTATCTCTGCTTGTAATGTTTGGATTTTAAGAGTCAATTTCTCAATGGCATCTTCAAACTTTTGTCGCTTTTTCAAATTTGCTTCTTTCGATTTTGTTTCAAAAGCAAGAAATTCAGAGAGTGTGTCGATTTGAGATTCTCCAGATGCTAACCATTGAGGAAATTCAATTGCAAATTTTTCACTTAAAACTAACATTTTATCATTTTGATGTCGTGCAAACTCTAGTTTTTCTTGTAGAGCTATTAATTCTTTCTGGAGAATTTTTTCCTCTTGTATAAGTTTCTTTAGCCCTTCATGAGATACTTCCTCTTGATATTTTGTTTCAACATCAATTGCACCCAATGAGCCTTTACCTTTTCCAGAAACTCTAACACTATCTTTTATCAGTTTCTTTGTTAAACCAGGTACTCGTACTAACTGATAACCTTTCTTCAGTTCAGTTTTTCCAGAACGAAAAATTCTGGCACCATCAAGATATACTACAACTCTTTCAATTGCAGTCTTTAAAATTGTCTCTGCTGTTTTTGACATGGTCTTCCCTCAGAGTTTTAATACTCCACTTACAACTAATTTCGCTTAAAAACCTTCGGAATTATGTTCTTCTCTCCCAAAGACTCCTTTTTTTATTATAATGACTGAAAGTTAATAAATAGGTTAACTTAACCTATTTAAGACGCTATTCAAAAGTAAATAAGAGGGCAGAATTAGTGAATAATTTTATTTCAAAGAATCACAAGATCCTTGCGACAATTGGTGGAACAATAATTGTACTAGTTATTACTTCAGGGTTGCTCTTTGGACCGTTTAATGAGGTTTTACCAGATTCTCTAAGAGAGAAACTTGGGTATAGCGTTAATTCAGATATTGATAATGAAATTACCGTACAATTGTTTATCGATTTTAACGATGAGCAGCAAAATATCAATGTGACAGTAACTATTCCAGCAAATCACTCGGCAACTGCATATTCCATTCTCCTTCAAGCAAATCTAACTGTGGAATATGAAAGCTATCCAAATGGCAAATATATTACAAGTATTGGAGGAGTTGCAGAAGATATGACTCATTATTGGCGCTATTTAGTTGACGACGAGTCTGGCAATATTGCCGCAGATAGATATGATTTACGATCATTTGAAAGTAAAATTGTAAACTGGATTTTCAGAACATTTTAGATTGAGGACGAAAAATGACTTGTATATCAAAAAAGA
>DAOUWQ010000148.1 GCA_030667035.1 Candidatus Heimdallarchaeota archaeon
ACCCATTATCAAGAAATTAAAAGCTCGTTAGGATTACTTTTCAAAAAAATTTAGTAGAATTTTTCCATTTTTAGGAAAAATTCATTTTATTATCTTATTTTTGTTGCTCTGCGATGATATCTTCTACTTCGTCAAAGGCATATTCGCTTGAGAGTAAAAGAATAAGGACATCATTTAGATCTTCAAGATGAACTCTTATTTGTTTCATTGTATCTCTATCTCTGATGGTAACTGTATCATCTTTTAATGAGTCGTAATCTATAGTTACACAGTACGGAGTACCAATTTCATCTGCTCGGGCATATCTCTTACCAATTTTTCCCGAAGTATCAAATGCTACTTCGAATCCTTCTCCTCTTAATTCCTCGAATATTTCTTGTGCTTTATCTTCCATTCCATCTTTTTTCATTAATGGATAAACATGCACATCATAAGGTGAAATCGTTGGTGGAAATTGGAACCATGTCCAATCTCTATCTTCCGTTTCTCTATAACAACTTTCCAAAATACAGTAAAGCGTTCTTCCAACACCAATCGAAGGTTCGATTACAAATGGTATGACATTTCCGTTTGTATGTTGCACAGCCATTTTTGTTCCACTGTGTTTCTCATGACTAATTAAATCGTACTGTTGTCTGAATGCATTGCCAACTACTTCAGTCCAACCGATTGATAATTTAATTTCAAGATCGAAGTTTCCACCACTATAGTGTGGTGTTTCTTTTGGAAGCATGTGTCTGAATCTAATTAATTCTGTGTTTACTCCAACTTCTTCGAAGAGTATTTTTTCTTTAGCAAGATAATAACCCATTGCAGCATTTGGAATTAATTTCTTTTGCACTGCTTCAGCTACTGTAACATTCTTGCTTTTTTTAATTCCCTTTGCTTGCATCTCTCGAGTGAGTAGAGGTAGTACTTCATCAGC
Organism: Candidatus Heimdallarchaeota archaeon; assembly: GCA_030667035.1. Classification (GTDB taxonomy): domain Archaea; phylum Asgardarchaeota; class Heimdallarchaeia; order JABLTI01; family JABLTI01; genus JABLTI01. The sequence continues at coordinate 926 of DAOUWQ010000148.1, forward strand.
TAATTCTTCGAAGTGAGGTGGGTTATCTAATTGTTCTTCTGCAAAGAACGCTTCCACTTCCATTTGTTCAAATTCTCTAACTCGAATTATGAATTGTCTTGGAGAGATTTCATTTCGATAAACTTTTCCTACTTGGGCAATTCCGAAGGGTAGCTTAGCTCTCATTGAGTGAGCGACTCTTTTGAAATTAATGAAAATATTCTGTGCTGTTTCCGGTCTAAGATAAGCAACATTGCCTTCTACCGAACCAACTTGTGTTTTAAGCATTAAATTGAACTCTCTAGCATTCATAAAAGCTCCATCACAGCTTGGGCATGTGAGCTTATTTTTAGCTATTATCTCATCAAGTTCTTTTGGAGCAAGTCCATCTGCATTTAGCTCTATTTTATCTTCGATTATTTTATCTGCTCTAAACATTGACTTACATTCTTTACACTGAACAAGAGGGTCACAGAATTTTGCTAAATGTCCTGATGCTTCGAAAACTTTTGGTGGTAAAATGAGCGATCCTTCTATTTCATAATGCCCTTCACTCTTTACAAAATAATCCCGCCAGAAATTGATTAGCTTTTGTCTCATCAGAGTACCAATGGGTCCATAATCAAATGCACCTGCTAATCCTCCATAAATATCTGCCGCAGGAAAAACAATTCCTCTTCGGAATGATACGTCTTGAATCTTATCTAATAGCGGTTTGTTTTCTTTTGTTGAAATTTTTAATTCCTCCAATACAGTTACCAATAAAAAATCTCTGTTAGATTTATTGGTTTCACATATTTGTTGCCATTTGTTGAAGTTAAAAGACTTTTTGTTTTAATGGATTTTTTCCTTACAAAAATTATTACAATAAAACAGTAATTTCGTTTGGATAGCAACTTTTTTCTTTTGTTTTTTCTGGTTTTCATAATAAAGGTGCATATTATTATGTCTACGAAAAAGGAAGCAAAAGAATCCAAACAACCAGTTGAAGAAAAGACTGATGAAAAACCAGTAGAAAAAGAAACGGCTAAGTTTAAGTTTGAATGTACAAAATGTGGTACTTGCTGCCAGAATAGAAGCTCAATCCCAATAACCTTTACTGATCTTGCTCGATGGACTAAGCAAGGTAGTTTTATTCAAATAATTCTCCCTCATCTGGAGCTTGAGAGTTTAAGTGAAGCCGATGAAATCTCCAAAATTGCGATCATTCCGTTTATCAAAATGAAAGATATTGATGAAAATGGAAAAGGTATCTGTCCTTTCTATGATGTAGACAATAAAATCTGCAACATTTATTTCACAATGCCCATCTTTTGTAAAACTTTTCCACTGTCATATAACGGTGAAAAATTCTATGTTTCTGATTCAACCTGTGAAGGTCTTGGCAAAGGGTCAATGACAAAGGAAGCTCTTTTGGAGTTACGAAAAACAGCAATAAGTGATTATAATCAACGAGCTGAAACATCACTTTCTATGGTTCCGTTACAAGGTATGTTTATTCGCCACTTTATGAAACAATCCCAAGAAACTGTTAACCGTCTTTCAGACGAAGATCAAAAGAAGCTGGATGCATTGATCAACAAGTCAAAAGAAGAACCAGCTGAACCAACTGAATCAGCTGAACCTGAAGAGACAACTGAAAGTTAATTTGATTGTTTTTAATAAAGTAAAGAAAGAAATCTCTTCTTTCTCTCTTTTTTTTATTCCAAAATTTCCACTGAATCTATGGTCCCGTCTCCATCGAGATCATATCCTTCGACCACTTTTCTAAAACTTCCACCTTTATACTCTTTCAGCATTTCTTCCCAACGATGCATCAAGGCAATAATCGATGCTTTTGTACCTCTCCTTCCTTGACCGGCAAATGCTACTATTGTTTTATTAGCATTGTAAGGATTAGGTATTTTGAAGATTATTCCTGCGTTATTTTGAGAATAGAACGTATTTGATTGTGTTGAAGTTATTCCTCTGCCAAATCTTGCATCTGGTGCAATACCTTGAATATGGTTGTCAAAAGCAGGTTCTTTCATTTTTGAATTAATGTCCTTAGTAACTAAATTGACTGCTGGACCTCCAATTAAAATCATATTTTGATCGTACTCTTTTTCTGCACGAACTTCAACATCCAATTTCACATATAGTTCTTTCTTTGGAGGGAGAAATTGACCAATGAACATTCCTAGATAGACTGCGTAGTGACCATCTCGAGCCCATGTTTTATGGGGACCATGAGCTTCAGGGGAGCCTACAACTATCAAACCATCGAATTTAGAATCATCAGAAAATTCACTAAAGAATCTCATCAACATTTCATTTGATGTTTCCATAGATTTGAATGGCAATCCTTTCTTCTCTGGATGCAATTCAATACCATAAGCTTTCTCAGTTACAGTATAAAATTTTGCAATAGCTCCTCGTATTTCCTTCTCAAATGCAATTGTTACTAATCCATTTTGAATTAATTGTCGTATGTGGTAGTAGATTTTTTGCTCATGAAGATTCATTTCCCTTGCAAGATCTGCAGGAAACTTTGGTTCTTTGGATAATCGCTGCAATATCTCCCATCGAATTTTATTTAGAATTGGTTTCATTTTTTCGGGATCATTGAATATGTGAATGTCTTTTGCTGTCAATCCTTTGGAAGTTTCGGTAAGAAGTTTTTTTTGCATTTTTGCTCTCTCATATCAATTCTATTGTGCCTACTACCACTAACACTTAATTAATAATGGTCCTTGTAATAATAGAGATTAAGTCTTCATTTATAATTGTAACCATTACTAAAAAAGTTATAATGGTCTGAAAAAATTTTTAGAATTGCTTTTATTAGAATAGCTCTTTTCTATATCTACGAGATAGACTCCTAAATGGCAATGAACAATTAGAGGAAACACAATGTGCGGAATAATCGGTTATACAGGAAAGAGAATGGCCTCACCAATATTACTTGCTTCTTTGAAACGATTAGAATATCGTGGTTATGATTCATGTGGTATGGCATCCTTAAATGAAAATAATATTATTGAAGTTAGAAAAGGTACAGGACGGATTGAGGAAGTAAATACTAAAGTAGATTTCTTATCTTTAACAGGGAAAATAGGTATTGCTCATACTCGTTGGGCAACACATGGGAATGTTACAAAGGAAAATTCTCATCCCTTTACTTCTTGTGATGGTGAATATGCCCTTATTCACAATGGTATCTTAGAAAATTATGTCGAATTAAAAAAACAATTGGTAGAAAAAGGACACCAATTTACTTCAACAACTGATACTGAAGTCTTAGTTCATTTAGTAGAAGAAAATATGAAACAAACTAAAGATATTATCAAAGCAATAAAGGAAACTTCTGAACAAGCAAAAGGAGCTTTCACTTTCCTATTGCTAAGTAAAAAATCGGGTGACATTTATTGTTTTAGAAAGGATTCTCCACTGATTATTGGAGTTGGTGACAATGAATTCTTCGCCTCATCAGATATGACCTCCTTTTTGGACTACACCAATAAAGCAATTATTTTAGAGAATTATGAATTAGCAATTCTCAATGAGGAATGCACAATATATGATTTAACTGCTGGTAAAAAAATTAAAAAGGAAATTTCAACAATCGACTGGACTGCTAAGCAAGCCTCTAAAGATGGTTATCCACATTTCATGCTTAAAGAAATAATAGAACAAGCAGAAGTATCAAAACATGCCTTAGAACAAGATCCAGTCAAATTAGCTGAAGTTGTTAAATTGTTGCGTCAAGCAAAAAAGGTTTATTTTCTCGGTTCCGGAACTTCTTACCGTGCTTGTTTATTAGCATCGATTTATTTTGTTAAATTTACCCATCGAAATTTCATGCCTATATTAGGCTCCGAATTTAAAACCTATCAGAATTTGTTCGATGATGAAACAGTTCTTTTCGCTATTAGTCAATCTGGGGAAACTGCAGATGTCCTGGAAGGAATTAAAATTGCCAAAAGCAAGGGCACGAAGATTATTTCTTTAGTAAATGTTATGGGTAGCACAATTATGCGTGAATCCAGTCAATATCTTACTTTGAACGCTGGTCCGGAAATTGCTGTTGCTTCGACTAAAGCATTCACTTCTCAGGTGCTTATTTTAGTGATGTTGGCATATGCCTTAAACAATCAACTCTCTGAAGGGAAAGAACATCTCAATGAAGTTATCAATCAATTTGAAATGATAATGAATCAATCTGATTTTATCAAGGATTTATCTAAAAAAGTGCTGGATAAGCGTGACCTATATCTAATTGGCCGTGGTGCTGCATTTCCAGTCGCAATGGAAGGGGAACTTAAGATTAAAGAAATCGCCTATATTCACGCAGATGCTTTAGCAGGTGGAGAATTAAAACATCATACTCTTGCTCTTATTGAACCCGGCG
>DAOUWQ010000213.1 GCA_030667035.1 Candidatus Heimdallarchaeota archaeon
ACATAGATTGGTGCATTTTGTTTATCCCTGATTTTTGAAGTTTCATAAATCAACACAAATATCAAAATGATATTTAAAAACAGTAATATCCAAGAGGATACTCCATCGCTTCTTAATTGTACTCCTGTTGGAGGGGCGTATTCAATACCAAGTGATGTATCATACACACCATAGATAATTTTAGTCGTACTTGCTTTAACTTGGGTAATAATGGCTCCAAGAAATGCAGCTACAGCAATAATTCCTGCAACAGCAATCTCTCCTGAAAAACTCTTCAACCATTTTCGCAATCCAAATATAAGTACTCCAAGTAAGAAGGGCAACAATATTGGTATTAAGAGAATTATATTTACTGCTAAAGCCATTTTATGCTCCTCCTGTAAATAAAATAGATACCAAGATGACGAATGATAAAACAGCCCATAGTATGATTCCTGCTGGAGCTTTCAATCTTGTCCAAGTGATATAGTTGCTAAGAAAACTCATTGGCTTCAATATTAGATAATCATTGACTTTTTCCAAATATAGCCCATGTTCTATAGCTGATACCACCATTTTTGTTCCTTTGAAGTTTCTTATTGGAGTAAAAATCTTTCCAATTCCATCGCGATAAGCAAAGAATGTTCCTGCAATAATTAGAGGTATTATTGCAAGCATTATCATTGATATTGCCCAATTGCTAAAGATTGGGAAATCATAACCCAAGTCAAGATTTTTTTGTAAAACTCCTCTGAAAAACCTTGGAGTGGGTGTGTCAACAATAATCAATATGAAACCTGCAAAACAAGTCCATAATAGAACTAAAATCTCTGAAATCATTGACTCTATTCTTATCGGTTTAATGGAATATTCCTCATTCGTCTCACCGAACAATACTTTCATTAGTGATTTACCAACTGCAAAAATCAGTACTATTGTACCTATCATTGCTAATATCAAGAGTACCATACTTGTTGGAACAATGCTTGTTCGTAATGATTCAAAGATCATGTCTCGGCTAAAGTATGTACTAAATGGAAACATTCCCACATAACTTAGAATGGAAATAAAACCCAATATTTGTAATATTGGTGATTGTTTTCGCAAACCACTTACTCTTGTAATTTGTTTTACTCGTAATGATTCGATTACCATACCAAAGATAATCGTCAACGCAACACTAGCAGCTGATCCAAGAATCAAGTGATAGATTGTTGCTAAATATCCTAATTCATTTGCTGCACTTAATGCTAAAAATGTTAAACTCACTTGAAAGAGTGAAGCACCTATCATTATTCTATTAATGTTCTTTGCTGTAAAAATCACCACTAAACAAGTAATCATCGTTGCTATTGCAGCCCATCCAATGATTATAAATGGTGCACTGTTAAATAATTCAGTTCCAAAGTGCACTTCCAAACCTTTATTCGAGAACATTGGAAAGAAAGCACAGATGATATAGAGACCAATATTGCCTAAAGTTACTGAAACAAGAAATGAAGAAATTGGCAATGGAGCTTTTGCTAAATCTGTATCGTTTTTTTCTCCGGACAAAGGCCAAAGAAGTAATGGAAACTGCGCTGATTTAATGAGCGCACCAACAACTATGAAGATTTCAATTAGCAATCTAGTATTACCGCTCGTTGCACCAATAATATTTGTGGGTGTTCGTATCCAAGCGTTCATTAGTTTTTCAAAATCTAGAGTGTTGAATGCTCTGCCAATAAAAGCTATCCCGATTATTAATAATATGTCTCCAATAAAATTGAAAATGAAGAATCTTATTGCTGCTTTTCCAACTTTTTCTCCTTCTTCCCCGGATTTGTTTCTCCAGTGTGAAACTAGGAAAAACCCTCCTAAACTTGCGATTGCAAACCCTAAAAACATCCATAATAGGTTATTTGAAAAGATAGCAAATAACATTCCTCCTTGTGTAATGAGAAAGAAAAACCAATAATTTGTTTGATTTCTATCCCCTGATAAATAATTAATAGAATATAGTCCAAGTAAAGCACTCAGGGAATTTATTAAGCAAGCAAATCCAACTGATAATTCATTAATTCGTATTCCTAAGTAAAGATTAGGTAACCAGAGGAAATATTGACTTGCATGTAAGTGCATTTTCCATATTAATAACAGAGAAATTACTGCGGTTGGAATCAAAACAAGAATTACTAGTATCCAAGATCTAGTTTTTCCTTCTGCAGCAGCATAATCCTCTAATTGCGAAAGAAATAATGCCAATAATGCACCAGCAAATGGTAATAATATTGTAACCCAAGCAAGAATAATGCAATTCATTTTTCTATTTCCTCCACTGTTTGTGCACTAGCTTCTTCGACCTTTCTTCCCTCTTGTACACTGAAGTCAAAATCAAGGAGGGTTGAACCTTCATTGACCTTGCGCAATCTCTTATCTAAGCCTACTCCAATTATAACAAAAACTACACCCACGATTAAAATAAAAAATGACAATGTTTGCGCAAGAGGATCTGCATAAATAACACTTTGATTGTTTGCTGAACCAAAGGACAATAATAACAAATTTCCTGCCATTAGAAGAAAAATAATACCAAATACTACTTTAAGGAATTTTTTGGATGAAATCAAAGTATAAATTCCAATGCAAAAGAGTATCATTGCAGCTAGAATTATATAAGGAAATGGTGTAGTCCAATCTAACATAACTAATACCTCCTCCTATATTGTTGAGTCTGTTTTCGCGGTTGTTTTATTGCTTCAAAATTGACAAGATAATATGATCCCATTATTGCTAAAGAAATGACTATTAAAATTAAGAGAAGATCGTATACCCTAAATGTCCAAAGATTTCGACCAATTTCTTGCCCTAGATTTGAGTAGTTTACTTCCGTCAGATTTGGTCCTGAATAAAATGAATCTTGATTTATTTCAAGAAAAACTAAGAAAAAGATCATCCCAAATAATCCTGCGGTGATAATCCCTATACCACGTACGAACCACTGATTTAATCGATTTATTTTTGATTCAGTCATGTTTTCTCTTCTCCCTGTTTAAAATCTCCTCATATCTTTTTGAGCTGTACGTTTACTTTTCAGTTTAGACCAATCAATTACAGCTAAACAAATGAAAATAATCACTAAGATTGATAATATAAAAGGCCACAAATCAACTAGAGTCAATATATCATTCAATCCATAAAGTGGGAAGACAAGTAGAACAATAATGATTTCAAAAACAAGAAAATAAACTGTATATTGATACAATTTGTCCAGCTGCTCGCCTGAAGTCTTTGTAGTTATTTTCCGATATTCAGTTGGCTTTTCTTCTGCGCCTTCTGATTTTTTCTTTATTACTTTTCCAATTGCTGATACAATTATTGCTGTTATGATTATTGCAGCAGCAAAACCAAATGCTAATAAAACAACAATCGGTAAATCTTGCAATTGCAAAGGCATTATTCTTCCCACTTATTATTTCTCTATTATGCATTAGTCTATTCAATATATTAGCTAATTGGTTCTTTTTTGATGGGAATTTAATTTCAAATAAAGTATTCTATCAAGATTTTTTCTGTCTATTAGAGGTTTTGATGTAATCTCAATACATACACCATTAGTAATATTTCGGCTCCCATTTGAATCTTAATGCATGTACTTCATGCAAAGAATGGATTCCTTTGAAAAATTGAAGAAATTTAAAAATAAGAAAAAACATCAGATAGTTTGAAATCTCAAACTATATTTGATGCATCCATAATAGACTACGATAAACATTTACAATTCGTGATTTGAGTTCTGAAGAAGCTTTCGACTCATTCATCTTTTCTAAGCCTTTGAGAACTTTTCGACAATAATCACATTCTTCTCCATTCTCAACTTTCTTTTCATCAATATCGAGAATCACTTCAGATTCATAGTAATCTTTGAGTGAAGGAGCAATGCCAATTATGTCATAATCTCTGGGATCAACGAATGTTTCAGCATACCAGCTGATTCGCAAATCTTTCTTATGAACAAATAATTTCATTGTAGCTATTGCAATCTCCATGAGAGCTAAATCACCGACAACGACAACTGTTTTACCTGTCATTACTGGCTTCATAACATATTCTAGATTATTACCGAAAGTTTTGAGCATCAAAGTAATACTTGCTCTTGCTTCAGCAGTTGATCCAGGAGTAGCTGCAGATGCTGCACCGGTTGAGTCAGCTTGTGCTGTTGCTGCGGATGCGGATCTTGCAGATGCTTCTTCTCTACTGGTTCTTGCAATCGTTGAGGAACGATGTTGCCTCAAAGCTAAATTTTTGTCTAAAAGTAAGGTAATGACATGATCATCATGAAGATATGATACTTGCCATAGTCCACCTACTTGTGTTTTTAAATCGTCTACGTAAATTGGTATGAAAATCTCCTTTCCACACCCTTTACAAGTGAGAGATATATCTTTTAATGGTACCCTGGCAGATGACAATAATTTACAACTCCGACTAATTTATAATATTAAACAGTCTTTTTTTATCTGGTATTAATATACTCGCTAGTATTGTTTTAAAGTCTTATGACAAATTTATCCGTATAA
>DAOUWQ010000306.1 GCA_030667035.1 Candidatus Heimdallarchaeota archaeon
GTAATAAATAATGATGGAATTCCACTTCTCTCTCATGATTTTTGTGAATCTGAAGAGAAAGCACTAACAATGGATTCTACTCTTATTAGTGGTGCATTATCTGGTATTGTCAATATTCTCCAAGAAACCCTCTCAAGTGAATCAATACCACGACTTATCCATCTAGACGATAGAGTACTACTCATTGAAAAATCGGAATCAGCTCTTTATGCATTAATTGTTGATGATGATTCCATGGTATTGCGGTCTGCTCTCAAAGATTTCTCAAAGGAATTTGAAAAAGGCTTCAAAGATGTGCTTAAAGATTGGAAGGGTTTAACAGATGTTTTTGATGCTGCTTACAACTTGATTACTGAAGATTTTTCATTCGTTTTATCCAGTAGAACCACGCCAAAAAAACCAATAGAGTGATTTTTCTACATCGAACTCCCAAATTTGTGCGGGAGTTTGTTTGTTTCTTTTTACATTTTTTACCGTGCTTTGTAATAAACATTGTTCTTTTTTGAATGTTTAAAAACGATATAATTAGTAAGATGTAGTAAGATATTTATTTCAATTCATATCGCAAGACACAAAGAATAAAAAAATACTAACTATTGCTGGATTAGTTTCGATTAGCATTCTATCCAAAAGATTTATAGAATGATATTGAAGCTCGGAGTTCAGTAAATACATAAGATTAATCTCAATTGAAAAACTAGAGGTATTTGTAATTGTCTCAAGAATTTAAAGATTTCCAACATTTAGTGCGAATTTCCAGCACCGATATTAAAGGGGATAAGCATGTAGTAAACGGTTTAACCTATATACGAGGTGTCGGTAGCAGATTAGCAGATGTTGTCCTGAAAAAAGCAGGGATTCCCCACGATGCATTCATAGGTATGCTCACAGATGAGCAAATTAAGAAAATTGATGAAATTATCGCTGATCCAATTAAATTTGGTATTCCAGTTTGGTTTGTTAATCATGTTAAAGATCGTGTAAGTGGAAAGAACATTCATCTAGTCGGAAATGACTTAGCACTTTACGATAGAAATGATGTTGATCGTTTGAAAAAGTTACGAACCTACCGTGGTATCAAACACCATGCAGGTCACAAAGTAAGAGGACAAAGAACCAAGAGCACCGGAAGAGGTGGACGATCCTTGGGTGTTTCTCGAAGTAAATTAGTAAAATAAGGTGAAAAACTATGGGCGATCCAAAAAGAATTAGAAAGAAATATAAAACTCCTCGCCAGCCTTTCGAAAGACATCGTATTGATGCAGATTTGGCTCTTATTGGAAAATACGGTCTAAGAAATATGAAGTCCGTCTGGAAATTAAATACACTATTAGCTAAATTTAGAAGCAATGCTAGACGACTTTTGAGTCTTGAAGAAGACGATCGTAAAATTGGTGAACAAGAATTAATTGGTAGATTACAACGATTAGGTTTATTGGAAACAAAAGCTACTTTAGACGATGTTTTAAGTCTTAAAATTGAAACTTTCCTTGAAAGAAGACTTCAAACAATGGTCTACAAAAAAGGTATGGCAACAACTCCACATCATTCCAGACAAATGATAGTTAATGGCCATATTCATATTGGTGATAAAATAGCCAAGTCTCCAAGTTATATTGTTCCAGCTGAAGAAGAGAAACATATTACTTATAATAAAAACTCTCCTCTCGCAAAAGCTAGTCACAAAGCATTACCAAGTAATGTTTACAAATCTAAGAAAGCTCCTGCAGAAAAGAAAGATTCTAGACGTGGTGGTAGACCCGGCGATAGAGGAGCACAAAGACGACCTCAAAGAACTCCAGGACCTTCTGCTACAGCAGTAGTTAAAAAAGAAAAAGAAGATGTTGACGTAGTAAAAATTGCTATTGACGCCCCTGAAGCTGCTATCCAAAAAGAAGCTAAAAAAGAGGTCACAAAAGAGACCAAAAAAGATTAAGTAGGTGAATTATGTGAGTACTGAAAAAGAAGCCCCTAAAAAAAGAAGAGTAATCAGAACAGGAATAGTCCACATCTATTCTTCCTACAATGATACAATTATCACTGTAACAGATGTAACTGGAAGCGAGACAATCTCAAAGCGTTCTGGTGGTATGTATGTTAAAAGCGACAGATTTGAATCCTCACCATACGCAGCTATGAGAGCTGCTTATGATGCAGCAACAGCTGCAAAAGATAGAGGAATAACAAAAATTAATATCGCTGTACGAGCTCCCGGTGGAAACGGTCCTAGAACCCCAGGCCCTGGTGCCCAAGCTGCAATCAGAGCTTTAGCTAGATCTGGTCTAAGAATTGGACGGATCGAGGAAGTTACTCCTATTGCCCATGATGGCACACGAAGAGCCGGTGGAAGAAGAGGTAGAAGAGTATAATCTAAATGGAGCGAAAAAAACATGAGTCAAATATACACAATGCCATCCTGTTCATGCTGCAACCGAAAAATAACTCCAGATGATGTAGGATCTGTAAAATTCAGATGCCCAGATTGTGGAGATGTAGTTCACGTTCGGTGTTCCTTCTGTAGGCAAAAAGAAATCGGCTATACATGCCCAGCCTGTAATTTTGAAGGACCATAAAAATAGATAAAAATGAGAGTAATATTTACTCTCTAAATATTTTCTTTTTAATTGTAACTTATACTTACAAAATGAAATTAGAGCTGATTTAAGCGGTTAATTGTTTCATCAATTTGTTCAAGTGTTAGTGAACCAAAGCTTGCTCTAAGATAACCTTCCCCTGAAGGACCAAATTCTGATCCAGGAACTAGTGCTATCTTTTGTTTTTCAAATATAAGCTCACAAATATCCTTCGAATTTGTGTAGTCTTTATGCTCAGTTACTTTAGGAAATGCATAGAAACTTCCTTCTGGAGTTCGACACGTGAATCCATCAATACTATTGAATCCAGCAACGATTTTCTCCATTCGTTCTTTCAAGATATTTCTTAGATTATTAGTAAATTCATCTCCTTCTGGTGTATTGATGAAATCTCCTAAAGCACTTTGTTGTGCAGAGGGTGCATTTGCAACGATAAAACTATGCATTTTAGTTATTGGTGCAACTAAATCCTTTGGACCGGCTAGGTACCCTATTCTCCATCCAGGAACACAATAAGTCTTTGAAAAACTGTTAAGAAGAATGGTTCTTTCGAAAGCGCCACTAATTTTGGGAACACGAATATGTGTTTGATCAGTAAAAATACATCTTTCGTAGACTTCATCAGAGAAAATAATAAAATCATTGTCTACTGCTAAATCAATAATGGGTTTCAATTCTGATTCAGTCATTAACTCTCCAGTAGGGTTTGATGGAAAATTAAGGATAATTGCCTTCGTTTTATCGGTAATATAATTTTCTAAATTTGATGTATCAATTTTCAATTCTTCAGTTGGCTTTAACCAAATTGGTTTTCCGCCAGCAAGTATAACTTGCCTTGGATATGTAAGAAAAGATGGATCTGGTATTAATACCTCATCTCCTGGTCCAATATAAGCCATAAGTGAAGAAAAAATTGCTTCACAACCACTTGCAGTTGCAAGGACATCTGTTTTCGGGTCATAATCTAAATTATACCAACGTTTATTCTGTTCGGCAATAGCTTCTCGATATTTGTTAGTTCCTAGAGTAGGTGAGTAATAATTATCTCCACCTTCCACAGCTTTTACAAGAGCTTGTATCAA
>DAOUWQ010000111.1 GCA_030667035.1 Candidatus Heimdallarchaeota archaeon
ATCCTACGTTTAGTGGTTCTTCGGTCATTTTTTCACCTCTTTATCTTGCTGTATATTCAACCCAGTTTACTTCGATCAAATCTTTTTGTTTTTCCTCATTTGTGAGGACCATATATGTTTTGTAGTAGCCAGATTTCGGATCTACCAGTACGAATACATTGTGTTCTGCATCATAAGGAAAATTCAGGAATGTATTATAATCGGTTCCAGAAAAATGAGGATTAGACCCAAAAGGATGGGAATGAATAATACCCACAATTCTTGGTCGATTTTCACTTTCACCATATCGTTCATCAATTAGCGTAGTGTATTGTCTTACACCCTCAGGTGTAAACTCTGCAAATACTTGACTTTGGTTTGCTTTTCCGGTGACCCAATCAACTACTTTAACATAATTCTTCCCTTTGTGTTGCATCTTATAACCTAAGAGGATTCCAATTGCTTCATTTGGAATAGCTTTCTTACACATTACAATTGTTTCATAAACGACTCTATGTAGAATATACACCGGATAGATCTCATTTAGTGGATATTCTTCTAAAATTTCCTCTGCAATCTTTTCCTCATCAACAGACTGGGATTCATCTTCAACCTTTTCATTTGGTTTTTCCTCAAGTGAAGATTCACCTAGTAATTCGGAAAGCAATTTTTTTCTTTTTTGTTCTTTTTCTGTCACCAGCATTCCACCTGTTGATATTTACTGAAATTTTTCAACCAATTTTCTCCCAAGTAATAAATTTTCCTCGTCGTCTTTTAGTCATTACAAAACCAAAAGAGGACCACATTTCTTCTTGTATTTTTGGAGGTTCTAAACTCAATTCATCTACCTCCTCTTCTTCTTCTTCCTTTTTCTTTTCAATAGCAGCATAAAATGGCATAAAGCCCATTTGTTCATCTTCAAAGAAGAGGGCTTCTAACAAACCACCAGTTATTCCTTCTTGTTTATTTGATTCAGCAAATAGAATTACTTCTTCAACCGGAATCGGTCCTGGGCTAAGCTGATGTTGATCCATTCCGAAAATAAATGATGGACAAGTTCCATTCATTTTTAGATCAAATTCTTCGATACATTTTGGACAGATAAATGACCTGCAAACTCTACACATTCGCCAACCTGCTTCTACTGCTTCTTTTAGCGTAGCTCTACCATTGTGTCCTGCACACCGAACCGAAACAGTTGTAGTAGTTACGATAGCCATATCATCAACACCTCATTGAATTAGAGAAGCATTCCCTCAGTTCTTTCAGCTATTTCTTTTCTTCTTTCAGAGGAAATCTCAATCTTAGTTCTAGATCCATAACGAATTTTATTGCCCCCTCTTCGGACATAACCAGAATTATCTAAAATGCGTAGTATTTTTGTTAATGTATACTCAGAATAGTATCCTCTTTTTACCAATCTTTCAATTAATTCAGTCGAAGTAATTGGTGTTTCTTCTCTTCTTCGACGATCAGTTTTTTTCTCTATTAAGAAAATAATCGTTCCTAAAACTGCTTGCTCATCCAAAGATAATTCATTGGGAACAACAAATATCGATCGTAAACAATACCATTCTTGATTATTATCAACATAGGAAATTAATTCTAATCCTATTCTTTTTACTTTTTTACCAAACTCTTCAAGTAGAGTTTCAAGCTCCATTAACGTTAAACCTGTTTTATTGCGGAGTTGCCTTTTCTCTATGCCAAAAGCAAGTGATCCATTTTCTTTTCTCCACCGCGAGGATAATGCAACAAATAACTGAGGATCCATTTCACCAAAATCTTCTGCTAATTTTTCATCTACTTCAGATGAACCTCTAATATTCTCTGTAGTTTCTTCATAATCTCCTAGGCTTTCATCAATCATTGTTTTTTACTCCTTCTTCTGATAGTTGCATTTTGTAGTTGTACCATTCTTGGTGTAATAACAAGCGATTGACTTTCTAGATTTTCGAAATCAATCTCATCTTCATGTTCTACAGATATAAGCTTGAATCTATTATTTTGTTGTTTCACAATAATAATTTGTTTTTCGCGTACCATTAAGGAAATCAAGTCTGCGTAGAGACTTGTAAGCTTGCTGTCAAAATCTTCTTTTGTGAAAACTTTTTCACCAAATTTTTCTATGATTTCTCTTTTTAATTTTGCCTTCTGATCTTTAGTTAATTTTCTAAGAGGTAAATCATCAATTATTGCAATACCGTTTCCATCAAGAATATTATCTTCAATCAATAATTCTTGACTAGTGCCCTCTATGATTCTAACATCAGATCCAGGCTCGTGAAGATTAAAAATATCCATTTCTATTGTACTATCGCCTGCAGTGAAAATAATTGGTTGAAGACGAACTTTTACTTCCCAAGAAATCATTCGCAATCTATCTTTCTCAGTTGTTCCTTCTAAAGCAACTTTAGCATCACGAGTTCTTTGCATTTTTGTTAAAGAGTGATAAACGCGTGAATCCAGCTGTCTATGGCGCTTGGTTTCTATTTCCAAATATGCACCAGACACTTCTTGGCGATCTTCTTCGCTTTCTGATATTTGTGGAACTTCATCATTATCTAAGAGTGACTTGTATTTTTTAGCGATATTCCATAGTTTTTTCTCAACACCAGAAATTGAAGATGCTTTTTTCTTTGAAGATTCGGCTTTATCTTTAGTCTTTGACTCTAAGATTTTTTCTTCTTTTTCAGAATCATCTGTTGAAGTTTCTCCTGAATTAGATTCTATTATAAATTCAATGTCATTATTATCATCTTCAGTGTTCAGCTTTCATCACCTTCATTTCTGATACAACAACATGGTGTATACTTTCTGATAGTTTAACATCAAGAGCTTCTGGACACAAAAGCATAAATTGAGGTATAAAACGGGAGTTTTCATTAGCCAACTTCTGGGTTCTAATTGCAATGCTAAATGCTAGTGCTTTGTTCTTTTCATCTAACCTTTGTGTAAATTCATCAATAGCATGTATTGGAGAATCTGTGAGAGTATGCATTGCTAGAATTAAACCTTCTATTGCCAGCACTTTTTCTCCCCCACTTAATTCACGAAAGTCTCTAAAATCATCTCCCTTAGTAATTGCTTCAATGAATAATCCAGCTTCATCTGGTTTATTGATATTAGTTACTTTCAAACGAATCTTATCAAAAATTCCTCCTAGAAGTAATTTCATTGCTCTTGAGATATTAGTGATTATCTCTTGCAATTCACCATTCCAGAAAGCTAATCTTGCTTCTAAATCAGCACGCAATCGAGTGATATGTACTTCTCGTTCGGTCATATATTTTTTGAGTGATTCAACCTTTGTTTTTTGCTCTTCAATTTTGTCTTCATCAACATTGCTGATGCCGATTGACTCGAGATGCCCTTCTATTCTATTGAGCTCATCTCTGATATCCGAATAATTTCTAATTTCTTCAGGACGTTCTCCCTTTCTCTTTGCGGTTTCTTCTCGTTCTTTTTTCTCATCAAGAAATTCTTCATATTCAGCATCATAACTAAGTTCGAGAGTTAACAATCTCGATCCTTTTTCTTTTAAGCTATGTTGTTCAATTCTAAGTAGATCCATTGTTTCATCAATTTCGTTGATTCTCCTAGTAATTTCTCCCTTAGAATTAGTGAAAGAATTTAAACCGGTATTTGCAATACTCAAATCAGATTCTAGTTGATTATAATGTGATTTATATTCTGCAACTTTTGCTTCAATATTAGCAATTATTTCATTTATTGTTTCAATTTTTCCGATTATTTTTTCATCAGGCAATCCTAATGCTTGAATGTCCTGATGCAATTTTGAAATTTCACCCATTGTTTTAATTTCATCGAATTTTAGATCTCTTCGATCTTTTTCAAATTTAGCGATTTCTACTCTTACTTTTCGCTCATTTGAATAAGAAATTCGTGCTTTGCCAGTTTGTGGTTTTAATTGATAGCCTAATGGATTATTAATGGGCACGGGTGGTCTTCCGAAACCACCATGGTATAGGTAGAAACTTTTACCGGACTTTGTTAAAATGTTGGTTTTAATTATCTTAGCAATACCTGTTAAGCTATTTGGATCGTATTTATCATCTGCTAATGCATTTCTATTTGTTCTTTTCAAAAATCCAACTGCAAATGGATCTCCATCTATCAGATTTGCAGCTATGTTATAAATTTCCTTAAACTCAGGTTTTTTAGCAATAGTAGATGCTCTTTTTGCATCTTCTGCAGATACTTTGTACACTGATAATGGTGGTTTCCATCGAGGCCATGTTTCGTCGTAAACCCGTTTTGCCAGTCTATAAGCATCATCAGATTTAGCAATAAAGGCATAGAGGTTACGACCAATGGTAGTTTTTACCGCTTTTTCCCAGGATTTATGTCCATCCTTCATCTTAATTAGAGAAATTATTGGACCCGCAATTTCATCAGATTTCGATACTTGTTTTACTTTTTGCAAGAAAATATTTGAAGCGTGAACCATTTCGTTTTCATATTTGGTTAGTCTCTTCCCCTCGAATACTTCCTCATTATTATTGAACGAATCAAATTCTGGTTCATCGATAATTTGCTTTCGTAATAGTCTCAATTCATTTTCTGCTTTCGAGCATTTTTCTTGAAGGTTTGAGAGTTTCTTTAATTTTACAGCAAGAGCTTCTTGTTTATCTTGAATTTTACGATCCTTTGCACTCAAATCTTTATTAGCTAATAGACTTTCCATTTGTTGTTTTTGTTCAATATACCTTGCAATTTCCTTCTTGAAACTAGCAATATTATCCGAATCATTTTCTAGTTGAGTCTCGAGAGTTATTACTCGTCTATTTTTCACCCTTTGTTGTTCTTCAAAAGAATTTAATTCATCATCTAACGAATTTAGTTTTCGTCTAAGAACAAGAGTCTCTTCGTCTTTCTTTTGAATTGCAGATTCATTATCGCTTCTTTGTTTTAGAATTTTCACTCTTTCTTTATTCAAACCCTCTACTCGTTTTTCTAATCGAATAACATATGACCAAGCCATTTCGTTTTGTAAATGGGTTTTCATTATCATTAATTTCTTTTTTTGTTTTAGAATATTCAAAGCATCATTCCAGAGGTTGAGGAGCTTTCCCTCGGTCTCCAACTTTCTCTTCAATGGTTCAATTTCTTGAATGCTTGTTCTAAGAGTTTCCTGAGAAGCTATTACTTCTTCTCTATATTGCTTAAGTCCGGTGACATCTAGTAAAACATCCAATTTTCGTTTTGCACTTTTTGACGCAAATTCGTCTACAGTGCCTTCTCCTGTAAATGCTAATCGATTATCTCCTCGAACACCAATTGATTCGAAAATTCGTCTAATATCTCTTCTTGAGACCAATCGTCCTCTAATTATTGTCCGAGAGTTGTTCAATGAATAAGTAATCGAGCTGTCATTTCTAGATATTTTTGCATTGATTACGAATCGATCAGAATTAATTACTGCATTAAGGTCCTTATCCATAGTAGTTATTACTCTTCGACCGTTTGCTATAGGATTCGTTAATTCAAGGGTAACTTTCGCATGTTTACCATTTTTCCCAACCAAACTTCCGATTCCTTTAGCTTTCGCTCGAGTAGGAATGTGCCCAATACAAATAATAATTCCATCTAGTATCTGCGTTTTTCCAGAACCATTTGCTCCTGTAATCAATGTTATTGACTCTTTTGCAAGATCAACTTCAGTATATTCATGTAACATTAGATTGTCGAGCGTTATCTTTTGGAACAGTGTTACTTTGTTTTCCATTATTTATACCCCATAGCGAGCAGACATTCTTGAATTAATGGGAACTATACCCCTAATGAAGATGCCTTTTCAATAGATGAAACCCAATTAGGTCCCCAAACCCAATTCCTCTTTCCTTTCTTCGTTGCTAAATGATTC
>DAOUWQ010000228.1 GCA_030667035.1 Candidatus Heimdallarchaeota archaeon
CCTCCTACTTTCTAAGACCGACCCATTCAACGGGAACGGCTTTTTCAGCGCCTTTATTCTTAAGCACTTGTTTGTAGATGTAGTTGAATTCATCTTGGGCAACATCTCTTCCACCAAGGCCGGCAACAAAACCAAACACTTGGGGACGTTCTTTGTAGTCATAGAGTGCAGCTTTAAGGTCAGTATATAATGCTGGGCCAGGTGCACCAAAAGTAAGGTCTCTATCAATAACTCCAACTGCGTCGACACCTTTCAAAGCTTTAGCCAAGTCCTCTTCTGGGAATGGTCTGAAAGTTTTCACTTTAACTAAACCAACTTTTTGGCCATCTTTGCGAAGCTTGTCAACAACATATTTTCCTGTACCAGCTAACGCGCCCATTGTAATAAGAGCAACATCAGCGTCTTCCATTTGGTAGGATTCTACACTCTCGTAATAGCGTCCAGTAATCTCGCCAAATTCTTGGAAAGCTTTTGGAATTACTTTGCGAGCAGCATCCATAGCAATTTCTTGTTGGTACTTGACTTCCATATAATAATCTTGGAGAGCAAGAAGACCAGAAGAAACTGGATTGCCAGGAACTGTTGGATGAACCATCTCACGTTCGTGTAAGAAGGCTTTAGCGAATTTTCTGTCAAGAGGATAAACACCCTCAAGAGCATGGGTTAAAATAAATCCGTCAAGACCATACATAACGGGTAAGGAGACATCAGGATGTTCACCAATTTTGAAGGCTAAAAATCCTGCATCATATGCTTCTTGTGCAGATTCGGAGAACATAGAAATCCAACCAGTATCTCGACAGACGGTTTGGTCAGTCAATTCACCGTGAATATTAATTGGACCACTTAATGCTCTGTTTGCTACAGCCATAACGATAGGTAATCTTGAAGCGGAAGCAATGAAGAGAATTTCATACATTAAAGCGATACCTTGACTGGCAGAGGCAGTAAAGACTCGTGCACCTGTCGCACTGGCACCAACACAAGCGCTCATAGCACTGTGTTCAGATTCAACTGTAATGTATTCTGTGTCTACTTCACCATCATTAACAAAATCACTGAAATGTTCGACAATAATTGTTTGAGGGGTAATCGGATAAGCAGCAACAACATCGGGGTTAATAACTGCCATAGAATTAGCAACAGCTTCGTCGCCGGTAATACCTACTCTTTTACCAAGGGTACTTTAAGTTTTAGTCATGGTAATCACCTATTAAGACAGATCCTTCATTTCAATAGCGTCAGCAGGACACTCTTCAGCACAGATACCACAGCCTTTACAATAATCGAAATCCATTACTGGAATACTATCATCGTCCATGGTTATTGCTGAATCAGGACAGAGGAAGAAGCATCGTGTACATTTTGTGCATTTTTCGCGGTCAACTACTGCTTTGAATGGGCTCCAATCACCTGTTTTGAAGTATATGGAGGAACCACCAAAAGGAACAGATCCGCCCATGGGTAGTTTTTCATAACCCCATTTTTGCTCTATCCATTCTTTCATTTCTTTTTCGGAGAGTTTATTTTTGCTCATTCGCTTTCAGTCTCCTTGTATGCTCTTTTAATTGCTTTAACATTCTTTTCTCCGACAACTCCTGGGAATCGTGCGGCAGTAATGTTACAGACAAGATCTAAATCAACAATACCTGTTATTTTGATCATTGCACCAAGCATAACAGTATTGGTAATCGGTCTACCTAATTCTTCGTTAGCAATTTTAGTAGCGTCTACTTTATGGTATTCGGCTTTGCTTTTTATGCCGATTTTTTTCTTTAACTCGTCCATCGAACCGGCGAAGTTTGCTATAACAATTCCCCCTTCTTTGAGTCCTTTACCTAGATTTACTGTTCCGATTAGTGTTGGATCTAAAATCACAATAATATCGGGATAGTGAATTTCAGTTTTTAAAGTGAACTCTTCAGAGGAAATGCGAGTAAACCCTTCTATAGGTGCCCCGGCTCTTTCTGGACCAAAAGCTGGAAAGGCGTGGACGTATTTATCTTCGGCAAGGGCTGCTTCTGCTGCTATACGAGAAGCGGTTACTACACCTTGTCCGCCACGACCGTGGAATCGAATATCAGTTAATTTGTCATCAACCAATTTTAGGTCACACTCAGAGTGTTTTTTTCTTTCTTTATCATTGCGCATGATAAGATTGAGAATATATCACATCAACCTTCTTTAGGAAGTATTTTAAATATTTTTTCTTCCAATTTGGTTAATAGAATATTTTTTTCTCCTATCATGCTAGACAAAAGCTATCTCTATTTTAATTTTGTTCTTCAATCGAAAATCTTGTATTGTGAAGTTGCTAATGCAATAATAACTTCAGATAATAATTGGCGTTCTTTGCTGAATTTGTTTCAATAAAGAAAGAAAAGGGTGATTGATCATCACCATATCCCAGTAAAAGCAAGAACTGTTTTAGTCAAGCTAAATAATCCGAGAACTACTGTTACTATTCCTACAATTATTATCAACCATCGATTTTTTACTTTCTTTGTTATTAAAGCAGCTAATGGTGCTGAGAATATTGCGCCACCAACTATAAAGGGAGCTAATTCCCAATTACCAAAAGAAATAGGTCCTCCAGATATACTACTGGTAATAATACTAGTTATAAGAAAAGCAAGAGCTCCAACAAAACAAATAATTCCTTCTGATAGAGAAGTAGATGCAATAGCATTTTTTCCCTCACGACCTGAAAGAATTTGTCCCGACACAGTTAATGGACCGTATCCTCCACCAGAGATGCCTTTTTTAGCACCAGCGATTGTACCCAAACAAATAATTTTCTTAAATGAAAAGCGCATTTGTTTTTTTCTTAATGAGAGAATAAGAACACCCATTGCGAAAACCATTATACCAATATAGACCTTCACACCGAATTTGAATATAGTATTATAACCGAAAATAGTTGATATAATTACAGATGCCAAGGTGCCTAAAATACCAAAAAATGTCAAGACGATAATAACTTTTGTATCCAAAGTTAATTCATTGACTTTTTCAACCAAAGTTTGTTTTTTGGGAGTAGATATTGTTGTCAATGATTGTCCACCACCTGTTGTTAGGTTTGTTATATTATTTTCTGAATTTATAACGGGGTTCCCAGCTGCAACTTTATTTCGCCCTAAAGTCATATTTTTGAAAAGTGAATGAAAAATTGCAGATACAATACCTGTAAGAAATTCAGATAAAAGAACAGCAGGTACTATTTGCATTGCATCAAATCCCATAAGTAAGAGAACAGGAGTCAAGGTGGTACCATAACCCATACCCAATGATGAGTCCGTGAGCTCACAGATAAAAGCTAAAAGCACAACTATGAGAAATATCCACCAAGGAAATTGTGATAAGATAATCATTTTTTATTCTCCTAAATTCATTTGTTCAGTTTTATCTAGAGTAGAGGGTTTTCTGCCAAACCATATACTCGAAAATGATACAAATACGTTAAATATTAGGTAATTATGCCTTAGGGTACTAAATGGTTATCTTGAATAAATGAACTATTCAAATAAATAAAAGTCTATTTTTATAAAAAATGTATTAACCTCTCAAAAAAGCACCCTTTTATAAAACAAAAAATCGTGAGAAATTTTCTATAGATATTAAACTAAAAAACTTAAAATGCTTAAAATAGCTATTAGAAGAAGAATCCTTTATGTTGAAAGGAGTTATTGCCTAAAATTATTTCTTTGGAGAGAAGAGAAGAATGTCTATCTTTCGAAAACTATTTGGTAAAAAAACAAAGGAAGCAAATATGACGGTTTGTGGTTTAGCCAATGCAGGGAAAACCTCAGTAATTAATTATTTAATGCACGGCGATTCAAAATCAACCATACCTACAATGGGTGTTAATATAAACCAAATTGAGTTTCCTAATTTACAATTAAATATCTTTGATTTTGGTGGGCAAACGGGTTTTCGAAATTTTTGGGCACAAATAAATGAAAAATCGGATGCAGTAGTATTTATCGTAGATGGCAACGATAAGAGCAATTTTGAGGAAGCACGGGAAGTCTTCCACACGGTAATTGAGACTCAAATCAACGAAGGACTACCTGTTTTAATTCTACTAAATAAAGCCGATCTATCTGATTGTATGCCTCGATCAGAATTTATTCAAAGGTTCGGTCTTATGGATATCAAACCAAATATCAGCTGGGCTGTTTACAAAACATCAGCAATGTCTGGCAAAGGATTAGTAGAAGCATTCACATATTTCGTTCATCTTTTAGAGAAAGAAACATAATTTCATTGGTTCTATTTTCTTCAAGTTAATAACTGAATAATTAACGAAGAAAAATTCTCACACATTTCTGGAGTGACATCTTTTATTATCTTGAGAATTCGA
>DAOUWQ010000364.1 GCA_030667035.1 Candidatus Heimdallarchaeota archaeon
ATAGTAGAACCTAGAATTACTCGACATTTAGGGCATGTTAAGATAGCAGCTCTTCTTATTCCTCCAATTTTAAAACCTGGACTTTCTAATTTTGTGTGTATTTCAAGAATTTCTGTTATTGTTTCATCACATTTGGGACAAACCATATTAGAACCATATTCCACTATTCTTTCATTTTCTCTTAATTCAACATTCATAATATATTTCTCCTTCAACCATTAACAGCTACAGAAATTTTGATAATAAAAATGTATTCAAAAAAAGAAAACCCCTTCTTTTTCTACGTATAAGGATTACATTGACAAAGCTATACATCTGTACCGTTTTTTTGTCAAAGAAAAATCTTATTAGCAATAAAAAGCAAATCTAGTTAGTTCTTTAGAATAACTTTATGGAATGATATTAGAGAGTTGTTTAGAAATGAAAAAAATATTTAATCTTGGTATATTACTTCTTATCATCGCTATGTTAACGAGCACAACACTGGTAAAATCTGATTATAACGTTACTATTGAATCAGAATTCACGTATGATGTTGTTGAATCCTCCCAAACTGTCACTATTGGAGCAGATACTGGTGGTGGAGAAGGTTTTCTCTTTGGAGAAGATGCATATAATGTAAGCGAACAAATTTTTGTAGAAGTTACAGATGTATCAAGTACTCAAGTAGACTATAATGTCACTGTCGGAACTGATACCAAGGAAGCTAACTCAAATGGACTTGAAGATGCAGGAAGTTTCTCTAATAATATGAGAGGTTCTTTGCGTTACATCAGTAGCTTTGATAAATGGCTTCAACATGAAGTAGATGGTGGACCACGATTAATCTGTGATTACTTTATTAATCCAAGTTTCAGTAACGCACTTTCTAAATATTATACAAATGAAACCTATGTAAGATCAATTATTCCAGATACCGATGAAATCACATATACAAAAATGGTTGGTTATTTCGATAACAGCTCTACTATTGCAGTGTTTGATTGGGCTCTTGATTTTGAAATGAAAAACACAACAGCTAATACTGACTTTGTAGGAAAATTACTATGGAAATATTCTTTTGATAAAGTCACAGGAGTAGTACAAGGATGGAAAGTAGCCATAGATTGCTCTGGTACTATTTTAGGCATTACACAGTCATTTGTTATGGACCAATGTGTTGAAATTGAAGGTTATAACATTGGCGAATTCTACTCTGAAGCAACTGGTTTTGAGTGGTTAATTGCTATCCCTGCTTTAGCAGCAGTTGTTGGAGTAATAGCAATAAAAAGAAGACGAAAATAATCGAAGCGCAGAGTTTATACTCTCCTCTTTTTTTTCTTTTTCAGTCTTTGTTTCAACAAATAGCTTTTTTTTCATTAAATTATAGCTTTAAACTTCCAAATAATTTAAATTAGATAGTTTCAGAATAGAATTTGTCCTAGCAAAAGATTTTTTGCTTATGAAACAAAACTGTTGTATACAGAAAAGTAAATAGTAAGAAGAATAGATTTATCAATTGACATTGTTATTACATATTTAACTATGGAAACTGTCTAGGAGACACAAAAATGGCTTCAGAATGGGTTATGTACATTAGTGTTATTGCAATTGGAGTAATTGCTATAGCTGGTGTTACCCTTACTTTCAATACGATTACTATTAATACAATCGAAAGTACCGTTGAAGTTGGTCTTAATGATGTGCTGAGCACTATTGCTGAAGAACTGAAAAATGTTCTTGAGATAGGTATGAGTACCGATCCACAGACTAGAGTAGCAATTAACCGAACTCTTAGCCTTCCGGTAGACATTTCAGGCCATCACTATGAAATTTCTTTCAAAGTTCTTCCTGGTGCGAAGCACTGGTTTATGGTAGCATCTGATAGTTCAGATTCATCCATAAGTGATATACCTTTTGAAACTACCATTCCCTGGCAAGATGTTTCATTAGTAAATCAAGCCGGAACTGGATTGCCATTGTTAAGTAGTGAAAGCGTCCAACAACATATTGACTTTATCCGAGTAGCAGGATCAAATACGTTTACAATATATATTTGGTAATATTAATAGGTGCAGATAAAAATGACAGAGAAATTCCCAAAAGAAGAGGAACAATTCAAACCGGTTTCCTCCATTGAATCAGCTCCATTGCTTGAGGAAACATATCCACTCATTCCTCCCTTTAGTTATTGTTTGATTCAGACAGATCCAATTTCAAATAGAACACAATACATTGTTGTTGAAGTTCCTTTAGAACAAAAAGAGGAGGAGAAATTTAAAACTATCAAACAAATTCTTATCGAAGAATTAGATGTTGATTTCTCGCTCTTAAAAGAAAAGGATCGTGCAGCTGAATATCTTCGTAGAAAAGTTTTCGATATCGTAAAAGACTATTCACTAAAATTGAAGGAAGAATCATTCGATAGAATTCTCTATTATGTTCAGAGAGATCTTTTGGGTTTTGGTAAAATTGAGCCTATATTAAAGGATCATATGATTGAAGATATCTCCTGTGATGGTGTTGGAGTACCAATCTATGTCTGGCATAGAAAACACGAATCAATTCCTACAAACATCTCTTTTGATGATGCAGAAGAATTGGATTCATTTGTTATCAAGCTAGCTCAAAGATCAGGTAGACACATTAGTGTAGCCAATCCAATTGTAGATGCTTCCCTTACAGACGGAAGTCGTATCAACATTACCTATGGAAAAGAAGTTACTCAAAGAGGATCAACATTCACAATCCGTAAATTCAAATCAGATCCAATGACTATTACGGATCTTATCCTTCTAAATACTCTTGATCCATTGATTGGTGCATTTTATTGGTTTGTTATTGAAAACAGACACTCAGTTATGATTGCTGGTGGAGTTGCTTCAGGAAAAACAACATTACTCAATTGTATTTCGATGTTTATTCTTCCTGATGCAAAAATAGTTTCTATAGAAGATACTGCAGAAATTAACCTCCCCCATGAAAATTGGATTCCGGCCGTCTCGAGATTAGGTTTCGGAGGAGTTGAGAAAGATGGTAAGAAACGTGGAGAAATATCCATGTTTGACCTATTAAAAGCTGCACTAAGGCAGCGACCCGACTACATTCTAGTCGGAGAAATCCGTGGTGAAGAAGCATATATGTTATTCCAATCGATGGCAACCGGTCATCTTGGTTTATCAACGATCCATGGAGATTCAGTAGAATCAGTAATTCATAGATTAGAATCAGAACCAATGAACATTCCAAGAAC
>DAOUWQ010000016.1 GCA_030667035.1 Candidatus Heimdallarchaeota archaeon
AAACTAATTTCTTTACCTACTTTATAACCAGCAGCTTCTGTTGCTTCCTCCAATAGTGAAAGTGCTTCATCACTGGTATCTACAGGAGAACCAAAACCACCTTCATCACCAATATTTGTAGCTAAAGGACCATATTTTTTCTTCAGAATAGTTTTCAAACTTTGATAAATCTCTGCAACAGATCTTATTCCATCACGAAAATTGCTGAAGTCTATTGGCATTAACATAAATTCTTGAGGAGCAAGTTTTCCTCCAGCATGTTTTCCGCCATTAATCACGTTAGCCATAGGAATCGGAAGTAAAAACTTCTCAGAGGTTTTCCCATAGGCTAAATTGTATATTTGTTTGTATAGAGGAATTCCATTCTCTTTGGCACTCAATTTGCATGCCGCGAGTGAAACACCCAACATTGCATTTGCACCCAGTTTAGACTTATTTGGTGTACCATCTAATTCTAACATGGTTGTATCAATTAATCGAACATCTCTTGAGTCAAAACCTTTCACTACAGGAAAGATTTGCTCATTGACATTACTGATAGCTTGTAATACACCTTTTCCATGAAATCTCTTAGCATCCTTATCACGCATTTCAAGAGCTACATTGCTACCTGTGCTTGCACCTGAGGGAACAGCAGCGATAACAGTTGTTCCTCCCTCTGAAGTCATTTCTACTTCAACGGTTGGGTTACCTCGAGAGTCCAAAATTTCTCGAGCATAAATTTTTTTAATCCGGAATTTTGCATCATCTATCAAATTACTAACATCCTTTCTATTATACTTAAAATTAATTTTATTTTGATAAAAATGTAGCGACTTACTTTGGAAAAAATGAAGAAAAAAACTACTTTACATACTATTTCTCTCTAATCGTTTTTCTCGATTTTTTACTATATTCCCAAATAAACTGTAGCCATTAAAGAGAGCAATGAGAAGAAGGGTCAATGATACAAAAACAAAAGCAGCAGTAACCGTGAAAGTAACATGTTCAATGTGAACAACATAAATAGCGAATGGAATATATAATACAGCTCCAATAAAACCAAGAGAGGAGCTTAACAGATTAATCACTCGAAAAGATAGTTTCCAAAGATCATTTATTTCAAAAATCAGTGCTAAACTTGCTAAAATAGTAATACAAATTCCAATTAGAAGAAGAATAGGACTACTTGGAGAAAAATGTCCTTCCCAATCTTGAAAATCTCCAACATCCACAGTTTCACCTGATTGATCAATATCAATTGTTTTCCAATCACCATCAAAATAAACATACTCTTCATGAAAGTTTATTCCATCACCCCATTTATAACTCAGAAAAGGAGTAAAAATAGTTACAAAAAGTAAACCTAAACCTAATAGCGATATAATTAACCATTTTTTATCGGTATTCAATACTATCCCCACAATGAGAACAAAGATTTAGATATTAAAAGAATTGCTAATGAGAAAAAGCAAAAAATTGGTGCGGAGGGCGCGATTCGAACACGCGAACCTCTACAGGAAAGGATTTCCTATTCCATCTGGCCCTGAGGTTTACTCGATCGACTTGATCGGGGATCTTAAGTCCTTCGCCGTTGACCTAGCTGGGCTACCTCCGCAATAGAATATATCAACAGCTTCTCAGTAATTACTTTTTGTTTTTTATTCTGTTAAAAAGTTTTGTGTAGAATAAAATATTACTATTTAGCTATGGTATTTTGCAAAGTAGCAAAACTATTTAAGAGAACTTTAATTTAGCATTCATTAGTAACTAAAGTAAACAGCCGAGGTAGCCTAGCCCGGTATGGCGGTGGTCTCGAAAATCTTAGGTTGAGAACCTTTTCTCTCGAGTCAACCACTGCGTGCAAGCGCTCGGGGGTTCAAATCCCCTCCTCGGCACCAATTTTTTCTAATTAGCGCTAAAGTTAAAAAATTGTTTTTATAAAATAGGTTAATGAATTGTTTTTGGAACCTTGTTCCACCTAAAAGGAGAAGTATTACAAGCGAAGGTTTTCCAGACCGAATTTCACTTGTTTTTTTGCTTGAACAGGTTTCCGCTTTTTGATCAGCGGCTTATTACCTTTATCGTGAAAGTTCTATTTCTACGTGAATGTCATCTGGCATTTTTACTCTCATAATTTGTTTGAGAGTTCTCTCTTCTGCATCTATATCAATTAATCTTTTATGGATGCGCATTTCATAATGCTCAAAAGTTTGTGTACCATTTCCACATGGGGATTTTCTTACTGGTACGGTTATCACTTTTGTTGGGAGAGGTATCGGTCCTTTCATTCTTACGCCAGTTCTTTCAGCAATTTTACTTACTTGATTGCAAACTTGGGCCAATGAATCAGTATTTTGGCCACTTAATCTTATTCTTGCGCGATGCGCTGACATAGTTAGTATTCCTACCTATTATTGGTATAGCTTTTTTTCTCTAGATTTCTTTTAAAAAACTTTCCATTGTGTTTTATTGGTTCTTAAACGTGAGCATTTCTTAGAGCTAACATTTATGTAGTGAAATTTGTTATAGATAATTTAGATGGAGTTATTACTGTGTTTCGGCCTTCAAAAGAACTTTTAACAGAACCCGGAATTAGATATCTTGAATATTATGGTATGCGCTATATTCGAGCTTATTCGTATTTGAGGATTGGTATGGCAGTAATGAGTGGTATATTTTTTAGTGTTGCAATGGTTACTTTTTCACTTCATGTAATGGATGATTTTATTCCATTCTATTATGTTATGAGTGGAATGGGTGGAATCTTTTTCCTACTAGCAATTATTTTCGTATTATTTTTTCCAGATAGAAGATTTTTCAAAAAGATAGTAGAATTGCGTGATAAAAACGCAGTTACGGAACTCAAAGAAATACTTTCCAAACCAGGTGTTAAATCTACATTAGCTATGTTGGCATTAATTGATTTGGGGGAAGTTGAACCTGAATCCTTCTATCGAATGAATAGAGGGAGTGATCAGCAATCCTTAGGTGGATTATGAATACTGGATGCGATTTAGGTTAAGATTTTTAAAGCTTGAACTATAAAAGAAAATCGTTCCGTTTTCATTCTTTATAAAGGAACTTTATTGTCACAATCAATGACAAAGTTAAAATAAGAGTAAAAATCGTTTTTCGTTCCACTGGCAATTGAGGGTGAGATTATCCAAGATTCCAGTGTTAAAGTTTGGTCTTATAAAATAGAGACTTCAAACTTTAGGCTTTGAAAAAGCCAATCGTAAAAGTTCGATTGGAGAAAATTATCATGGGTCATCGTAAGAGTAACGCACCACACCAGGGATCACTCTCCTTCAGAAGAGTCCGAGTTAAGACTCAGAAGGGAAAAATACGATCTTGGCCTGATTGGGATGGAGCCCCTAAGCTCCTTGGATTCGCAGGATTCAAAGCCGGCATGACGCATGTGACTGTCATCGAGAATCGAAAGAACAGTCCAATGTTCAATCAGGAACGCATTGTTCCTGTAACTATATTAGAATGCCCACCTCTCAAGGTGATTGGTATCAGGGGATATCGTTATACCCCCACAGGACTTGCTATTGCTGCAGAAGCAATGATCAAGGACCTTCCTGAAGATCTTGGTCGAAGAATGATTCTTCCTAAGAAATATGATGCCAAAGCACGACTAAAAACCCTACAAGAGCGTCTAGGGTCAATTTATGAATTGAGAGCTATTGTCATGACGGATCCACAACAAGCAAAACTTCCGCGTAAGTCACCTGATATCCTTGAGATAAAGGTTGGCGCTAAAGTAATGATGGAAGGTTTTGAGTTTGTTAAATCCCTTTTAGGTAAAACAGTCACACTTGATTCTGTTTTCGAGATCGGTGAATTAGTTGATACCATAGGTGTTACAAAAGGTAAAGGTATACAAGGGCCTGTTAGAAGGTTTGGTATTAAGATACTTCCTCGAAAGACTCGAGGAGTTAAACGAAAACCTGGAGCATTAGGACCATGGACTCCTGCGCGTACTATGTACACAGTTGCACACCAAGGTCAGCATGGTTACCACCAACGTACTGAGTATAATAAACTCATTATGAAAATTGGTACAAAAGAGGAGAACATTACTCCCGCTGGCGGTTATAAGAAATTTG
Source organism: Candidatus Heimdallarchaeota archaeon (assembly GCA_030667035.1). Classification (GTDB taxonomy): domain Archaea; phylum Asgardarchaeota; class Heimdallarchaeia; order JABLTI01; family JABLTI01; genus JABLTI01. The sequence goes on from DAOUWQ010000016.1 coordinate 4,095, forward strand.
GTTTTGTCAACAGTTATTTCGTAGTTATGAAAGGCAGTATCCAAGGACCACCTAAAAGACTTATAACATTGAGGAGTCCAATACGGGGGAAGAAACCCGTAACTGCACCTGAAATTTTGCAGATTTCCCTCAGCAGTAAAATGTAGGAGACATGAAACAAATGAAAACTAAAATCTATGGTGCAATTGGATTAGCTAAAAAAGCACGGGTAGAATTACCAGATGTTTTTGATACACCCTATAGACCTGATCTTATTAAACGGGCTGTCTTAGCCGTACAAAGTACTAAAAGACAACCAAAAGGAACTAAGTTTAAGGCAGGTTGGACTGTAGCTTCAAGTTGGGGCACAGGTAGAGGTGCTGCTAGAACTCCAAGAAGTCATGGTAGCAGAACACATTCAGCTTCTAGAGGTGCATTAGTGAATTACACCGTTGGTGGTAGAGCCGCTCATCCTCCTAAACCTGAAAAGAAAATTGTTGAGAACATCAACAAGAAAGAACGTCGATTAGCAATTCGCAGCGCAATTGCCGCTACATCTAGCAAGGATTTAGTCCTAGGTCGCGGTCATAGAGCTGATAGCTTTGAATTACTTCCAATCATTTTCGAGGATGGAATTCATGATAAAGTTGCTAAAACTAAAGACGCAATAGAGCTCCTTACAAAAATAGGCTTAATTAATGACATTGAACGATCCAAAGATGGAAAACACATCCGAGCCGGAAAAGGCAAAGGTAGAGGACGCAAGTATAAGAAACCTGTCGGACCACTTTTTGTTGTTGACAGAGAATCTAGCTTCTGTAACTCTATAAGAAACCTTTCTGGTGTCGAAATTGTCGATGTAAAGTACTTGAATGCTGAAATGCTTGCACCAGGTACTCATGCAGGTAGATTAACTGTCTGGATGGAGAAAACTATTGATATTATCAATACAACCTATCCTAGCAAGAAAATAACTGCATCTAAAACCAAGAAAACAACCGCTGCAAAATAGGAGATTTGAAAACAAATGAGTCTTGAAGAAAACTTATACTCGATAATTATTGCTCCTTTTAGTAGCGAAAGAATTTTCGAGCTAATTGAGAGTCAAAATAAGCTTGCTTTTATTGTTAAGCGCACAGCAAATAAACAAACAATAAAACGAGCCATTGAAAAACTCTACAATGTGAAAATTGTAAAAATTAATACAATGATCACACCAGCTGGCAAGAAGAAGGCTATTGTTCGTTTACATGAAACACACAATGCTGTTGATCTTGCTACAGCCTTAGGATTAATGTAATTTGGAGGCATGAATCATGGGAAAACGAATATTAGCACAAAGAAAGGGCCGTGGTGGCTCTATATTTAGTGCAAATACACACAAACGCAAAGGCGCAGTAAAATACCCACAATTACACGCAATCGATTACAAACGAGTTCTTCGTGATATGGAAGTAATCGAGCTGTTACATGATCCTGGCAGAGGTGCCCCTATTATGCGGGTAAAAGATGCTAATAGTAAATTGCATCTTCTTCTTGCTCCAGAAGGCATCCAAGTAGGTCAAAAAATCTTTCAAGGTCCTATTGCTCCGATAAAAATCGGCACAACTATGCCTTTGAAGAATATTCCAGTTGGAACATATATCCATAATATTGAATTGCGTCCAGGCGATGGTGGAGCTATGGTTCGATCTTCTGGTGGTTTTGCTACCATTGTATCACATAGCCGTAAGAAAGTTTTCTGCCAAATGCCTAGTGGTGAATTGAAACAGTTTAATCCACGCTCTCGAGCAACTATAGGTATTGTTGCTGGTGGTGGGCGAACTGAGAAACCATTCCTAAAGGCAGGAGCAAAACATCATCTCTTTAGAGCAAAGGGACACAAGTACCCTCGAGTCAGAGGTAATACTATGAATGCTGTTAGTCACCCTCATGGTGGTGGTAGTGGTACTCGCACTGTCTCAAGAAATGCTCCTCCGGGTGCAAAAGTAGGGTTAATTGCTGCAAAGCAATCTGGTCGAAAAAGAGGAAGGAAATAATCTTTTCTTCTTATTCTTTTTATTTTTTTTATCTTTAACTGATGATTTTGAGAATGCTAATGTAAATTAGTTCAACGAAAATAGAAATGGTGCGGGGAAAGGGACTCGAACCCTTGAACTCCTACGAGACAGAAACCTCAGTCCTGCGCCTTAGACCACTTGGCTATCCCCGCAAAAAGAGGACAAGTAATTTTGTTACCAAATCGTCTTTTTAATGTTTTGTTTGCAGTTAAAAATGAAATTAGTAAATTACCAAATATTTTTCTTAGAAAATGAGTCTTTTTTGCTTTGGATTATTAAAATAATATTAAGATAACATCTAGAAATACCGTATTTTTATGTAAGAGATTATCCTCTTCTGTGTTGTAGAGGTAGAACTTTTGATTAATAATGAAAATAATAACCCTGACGGAATTTTTGTTCTTAACAGCCAAATTTTTTCAGTTAATGATCTTATTAATGCTATGCGTAAACAAGGTTTACGTATTCATCTTACTCGAGATGGATTATCAATTGATGGTGAGCAGATAACATCTATTTCTAGTTTGGATGAAAATAAGTGCCCCTTAGCTGGTACATGCGAAAAACGTGTCGCTCTTGTTGAGTTTCTAAAATTACAAAAAACTCAGAATGCTCGAGAGAACTATCATCGAGAAAATCGTTTTGACCAAGAATCTTCTCCTGATACCATTAGTAGGAGCAATGAGCTGGAAGATTTTCAGAGTAAAAGAGAAGATCCCAGAAGGGATTTTATTAAACCAAATAACCATGATTTATTTGAAGGAAATGTATCCAATTCTCCAGGGTTATTTGATGAGCCTGTTGAAGAGATTAGAGGTTTATTTGATGAACCTGATATGTTTTCAGAACCTGAAACTAAACATGTCGAAGATTCATTTTATCGTGATGATTCCTTAGAAGAGAAATCCTACTCTCGAGATGATATGTTTTCAGATAATAGTAGACGAAGACCTCAACAAGAAAGTGAACAACCTTTCTGTCCAGAGTGTGGTTTTGATATACAATCTTCTTGGAATACTTGTCCTAATTGTAGTCATAAAATTACTCGTAGAGTTGAAACAAGAAATAAGAACCACTATTTTCAATAGAAAGTAGTGCTCTTCTTGGTCGTATTAGTCTTTTTTTTGTAAAAAGGAAGCGACCGAATTTTTTTTAATCTCATAAAAATCCGTTCACTTAGATAACCAAAGGAATGTTTGTTATGTCTACCACTACAACTCCAAAATGGATTTTCAATAAAGAATTAGCTGATTTAAAGGGTAAATATATCACTGTTGTTTCTACTTCAAACAAAGTTTTTAGTGGCATACTAAAAGCTTGGAATCCTGATACTTTTGATGTTTGTTTAGCGAAAGCTGTTGAAGGTAAGAATACTTACTTTAAGGTTTTTATTAGAGGCCCCACAATTTCTGAGATATTGATCAATGAGCAACCTTTCGATTTACCAGCATTAGCTGCATCATTAAGAGATCGTTTAAATTTGTTAGAAGCAGATGTTAAAATCTTTGAAGACGCAAGAATCATCCAAGTTCTCAATAAAATAAAAGTTTCAGAAAAAGGCGTAGAAGGTACTGGTCCAGTTGCTGATCGAGTTAGAGCAGTTTTTGAACAATTTATGGAAGAACTTGCTGAGAATAAAGAAGAAGCTTAAGTTAACATCTTCTTCTTATTTTATTTATTTACTAAATAACGTATTGATTTCATTTTGGTGAAAATTTTTGTTTGAATTAACATCAACCGATTTACTGGGTCGCTTGGGAACTATTAAAACAGCAAAAGGTGATATTCGTACCCCTTGTTTTGTTCCTGTAGTTCATCCGGTTCCAGGGAAAAATCTTATTGATGTTAGTACCTTTCAATCGGTTTTTGATGTAGATTTAATTATTACAAGCTCTTATATTCTTCGCAAGCGGTTTGCAGAGAAAAAACTGAATCTACATGAATTAACAAGTTTTTCTGGACCTATTATGACTGATTCGGGAGCATATCAATCTCTTGTATATGGTGAAGTAGAAATTACTCCGGAAAATGCCATTTCTTATCAAGAACTAATTGAATCTGATTTCGGTGTGCCTTTGGACATCCCTATTTCTAAAAATGATTCTTATGAAGTTGCTCAGAAAAAAGTTGAAACGACCCTTGAACGATGTAAGAATATAATAAATGTAAAACAAGAATCTGATGTTACTTGGCTGGGGCCCATTCAAGGTGGAAAATACTTAGATTTAATTGAAAAATCTGCTAAAACAATTTCTAGTATTGATACTTTTGGAATGTTTGCTATTGGTAGTGTTGTTGAGATAATGAACGATTATAGATATGATATATTACTCGAGATGATTTTAACTGCAAAACAATTTTTAGATCCTAGAAAGCCCATCCATTTGTTTGGAGCAGGCCATCCTTCTATTTTTCCCTTTATTGTTGCTGCCGGCTGTGATTCATTTGACTCAGCATCCTATGCTCTATACGCCCAGGATGACCGCTATATTACCAATACTCAAACTTTTCTTCTCGAAGATTTGGAAGCTTTTCCGTGTAATTGTCCAATGTGTCTTTCCTCTACTCCACAAGCTCTAAAACAACAACCAAAAAAAGCTCGAATGAAATTTTTAGCTGCTCACAATCTTCATGCTTGCCAAGCTGAAATAAGAAATATTCGCAGAGCTATTTCTTCTGGTACTTTATGGGAACTACTTGAAAATCGAGCAACAGCTCATCCAAATCTAAAGAAAGGTTTTGATGTACTAAAGAAATATTCAGCTCAACTGGCTAAAAATACCTCATCAACAAAGAAAAAAGGAATATTTTTACTGTCTGAGAATAGTTTTTACAGACCTGAGATACTGTTACACAAGAAGAGAATAAAAAGTATTCAATTTGGTAAACGTAAAAAATTGTTCTTAATTTCATTGATTAATTCCACAATTGCAGAAACTTATCCTTTAGTGAAATTATTAAAAGAAATTATCATAAATAATCAAAATATAAGTGAAAATTATGAAGTTTGGTTATTAGATCCATACTTCAATATTATTCCTCTCGAGATAAATGAGGTCTTCCCCCTTGTCCAATATATTGGATCTGGCAATATCTCTAAGGAGAGAATTAGAAATAATATTTTAGATTCCCTCAAATTTATTGATTCAAATAACTTTAACAGGATTATTATTTTAGGTGAATTAGGTCCGATTAATTCTATTATTAACCAACAGAAATTATTTCAAAGATTAAAGATAGAAAGTATCGGATTTTCCTTAAAAGACTCTAATATTAATATCTTTGAAGATATCATCAATAATCTAATTAAATTTTAGAAAAATGTTGGTTTTTTATTCTCAAAAATTAGTGTTATTATAGATTAAAATGATACAAGACCTAATTCTAATTAAAATAACCAAAAATTGTTTTAGTACTTATTCCTCTCGTCTAATTTTTACTTTCCTCTCTAAAAGAGACTTTTGTACTAGAAAGGAATTAATCCAGTGGACCGGTTTTTCAAGCATTACTATCTCAAGGTATCTCCAAGAATTTGGTAAGGCTGGGTTGGTTGGTTTTGCTCCTGGAATCGTATTTCTCTCTGATTTAGGAGGAAGAATTTTCAATGAGTTAGGAAATTTATTTGAAAAAGAAATTGAAATAGCTGCTGACATTGAAAGGGAAAATCAATATTATTCAAAATATTAACTTTATTGAGTTAATAATTTTGGTATCTTTTCTCTCAATTCTCGTCTTAAATTATATTTTCTTTCATTACGTGAACCACTTCTTTCTAAGAAGCCTTCTTCAAATAATCTTGCTAAGTAAGTGCTTGCAGTTGTTATTTTCAATTGATGGCCAAAAATATCTTGGAATGATTCACATAACTCATTTGTTGTAAACCATGATCCCATTCCAAAAGCAGTTGAAATTAATAATCTTACTCTTTCATATACAGGTAAATCTAATGCATCCTCAATTGGAATATCAACAGCATCTTCTAAACTATTAGATTCCTGTCCTAACATATTATTTACTGTAGAAATTAATGTTTTGAGACTTTTCTCATTTATTGTTCCTTCGAATGTAACTGTGACTTTATTATCTTGTTCGTCACTCATCTCAAATTTTACTTTTCTTTTACTCAAAGGTTAAGTCTCCACTAGAAATATAGGTAAGTTAACTTATAACTTATTTTAATATCCAGATATTATGATACAGGTTTTTTTATTTGATCCTTTTATTATATTTATTATTCTATTCTTGATATATGTAACTATCTCGAGAGACCCGTTTATTTCTAGTGGAGAATGATTTTTTTATTTAATTATCATTTATTAAAATAGACAAAAGATTAATATATTAGATAGAATCTTAAGTACCACATAAGATTTTTTTTTATTATATATATTAATTCGAAGATTGTTGATAG
>DAOUWQ010000225.1 GCA_030667035.1 Candidatus Heimdallarchaeota archaeon
AAAGGATAAGTCATTGTTATCGGGTAAGCTTTTGAAACACCGATTAATTGAAGGCTTGCGAAATATAGGAGATTGCCAATAACAATTCCAATTAGGGCAGCAGTTATTAGAGGTAATAATGCTTTCCAACCAATTGTGAACATCACCATGAAATCGCCCATTGCAGCAACAATAATTAAAAAGGAAATACTAGAAACAATTGTTTGAATAAGTAATAAACCTGCAGGCTTCAAATCCTTGCCTTGTGCTTTTACTATTACTGTAACAACACCTGAAAGAAGCATATTTCCTATGGCTGCAATAACACCTATGACTTCAGGTTCCAAACTAATTTCACGTATTCCACGAATCTAAAAATCATTTATGAACTCTTGTGTATGTATTCTAATAGCTGGGTTCCCTTCTTTTTCTATTCTTCATCAGAGGATTTTTATTTGATTGTAGAAATTCACATATGTCTAATATTACAAGTGATGAAGATTATGAGCGAAAATTTTGAATTCGATGAAGATACCAAGTGCATTTATGAGATTCTCAAAAAAGAAAACGATATTACCTCTCGCAGAGTTTTAGAGCTCGCTTCGTCTGAGGAATATATTGAAATTTGTTCTGGTTGTGCATCAGGCGATACATTCCTCCGAGCAATTAAGAAAATGGAAAAAGCAGGTCTAGTAAAATCATCTTTGGGGAAAGGTGGTTATAAATGGCATTTAAATAAATGAACGAATAAAGTGTAGAGTCTTTGAGCTGTTTCTAATGACAGACGGTAAGAAAACAAATAACCACTTCAATAATATAGACCCAGAACTTGAAAAATTATTTAATTCACAATCTAAAAAAGAGATCTTGTGTGTCTATTCTATTTTGAAAAAGGAAAAAGTACTCTCTACAAAAAAACTTGTTGAGATTGCCCTTTCTCAAGAATTTAATCATTATTGTCAGGGTTGTGCTGCAGCGGACAATGTTTACCGGGCAGTTAAAAAACTTCAAGAAAAAGGTTTTGTTTTGTGTCATATGAGTAAAGAAGGGTACATTTGGAAATTCATTAAATGAAAAAAATAAAAATAGAGGAATAGGGATTAAAATCCCTAAGAGGTTTTTGATTCAGCTACAGCTTCTACGTGAGTTTCTTCTTGTAGAGGTCTACGCAAAACCTTGCCAACTGGTGAAAGTGGCAATTCTTTTCGGTATTCAAAATATTTAGGAACTTTGTAAGGAGCGAGGTTATTCTTGCAATAAGCTCTTAGTTCCTCTTTTGTGTATTGTGGTGCACCTTCGCGTGGAACAATAACAGCTTTAATTACCTCGTTGACATATTCATCTTTTATTGGAATTACCGCAGCCATAGAGATATCAGGATGATTGCAGAGGCAAGTTTCTACCTCTAAAGGCCATACTTGGAATCCTGAAGTAAAGATACAATCTTTCAGTCTATCAACGATCCTAAAGAAACCTTCTGGTGACATTTTTACTACATCACCTGTTTTTAACCAACCATCTTTGGTTATTACTTTATCAGTTTCATCTTGTCGTTTCCAATAACCTTTCATTACCTGAGGGCCTTTTACTAGTAATTCTCCTTCAGATGTTAGTTTATCTTCGTTGTATGAATCCAACGGAATGTCCTTACCAGTATTTATGTCAATTATCTTTACATCAACACTAGGAACTGGAATTCCAATACCATCTTGCCTAAGAGTAGCATCAGCTGGATTGACGTGAGTTACTGGAGAAGCTTCTGAAAGGCCATATCCTTCAATAAGAACTGCACCTGTTTTTGCTTCGAATTGTTTTGTAATTTCTGAGTGAAGTGCACTTCCTCCAGAAATACACATTCTCAATGTAGACCAATCATACTCACTGATTTTTGGATGTTCAGCTAATTTTTGGAATAAAGTAGGAACAGCAGTAAAGAATTGTATCTTATACTTCTGAACAACTTCCATAATTTCTACTAATTTTCTTGGATCGGGAATAAGGACAACCATTCCTGCACTACCCATAGGCCATAAGAATGAAGTTGTTAAACCAAAAATATGCGAGAGCGGTAAAGCACCGATATTAGTAGATTGAACATCTGGGTAATGTCCACCAACCCATTCAACCCAATAATCTATAACAATGGCTTGGGAGACTAAGTTTCTGTGGGTGAGCATTGCGCCTTTTGGTATGCCAGTTGTTCCACCTGTATATTGTAAACAAGCAAGATCTTCTGCTGGGTTGATTTTTGCACGAATGTCTTTATTTGCCCCATTTTTCAACACTTGAGAGTATTTTAGCTCTGCTTTTGAAATCTTAGGATTCTTTCGAGCAACGACATTCTTGTAAAGGAACCCTTTAATGGTGCTAAGTCCATCTGCAACTGATGAAACAATAACATGTTCAAGAGCACTTTCTGGACGCACAGTTCGTACTTGGTTTAAAAAGAGATCTAAGGTAATAATTACTTTAGAGCCACTATCTTGTAATTGAAACGTTATCTCTTTTTTAGTATAGAGAGGGCTAATTGCCGTTACTACAGCACCCAAGTAAAGTATACTTAGATAACTAATAACAAACTGAGGGCAATTTGGCATTAAAAGGGCAACTCTGTCACCTTTTTTAACACCCAATTCTGCAAGTCCATTTGCTAATTTCTGAACTTCATCCTTAGCTTCTACATATGTTGTCTTTTTGCCTTGGAAGAAGAGAAACGGATTTGAACCTGCTTTTTCAACTGACTTATAAAAAAGTTCAATCAAGCTTAAATTTGGAACATCAAATTCAGCGGGTATTTTAGAGTGATATTTCCAATACGCCATCTTTAGTTACTCCTGATTCAATTATTAAAATAATTTTAATGATGAATGTACCTATCAATAATATATTCTTTACTTACTAAAAATTCTTTTTAAAGATTATTGTAAATTACTGACAAAAAAGAGGTAAAAAATGATTATTTTTCTATTGTCTCCAGAATTTTTACTATTCTTGAGCTGGTATCTTTGTAACCATACAATTCTTCATTGAATGAAATTTCTTTTGATAACATAATCGCTAGTTTTTCTTTTATCTCACCAGGATTTGCTAAAATATTTCCACCAGCTTCGATTGTTTCCAACCATTCGGTTTGGTCTCTAACAGTCACACAGGGTTTCTTATGCCAATATGCTTCCTTTTGAATTCCACCTGAATCTGTTATGACCGCTTTAGAATCTTTCAGTAGTTTACTGAACTCAAAGAAACCAACTGGTTCTATAATAATGATGTCTTCTTTTACTTTTTCAAGAAGGTTTAATGCCTTCAGCTTATTTCTTGTTCTTGGATGAAGTGGTAAGACTACTGGTAAATCTAATTCTCCTAGTTCATCCATTATTTTTGGCAATTTTTCATCAATAGTATTTTCTGCGCTGTGTATTGTAGACAAAATATATTCATCTGGAATATTTTCGTGTTGGGGCATTGCGTTTACTTTATCCTCAATCATAAAGGCAATTTCATACATTGTATCACCAGTTTTATACACATTATTGGTAATACCTTCATTTTTTAGATTCCTTACAGCAATGTGTGTTGGGCAAAATAGTAAATCAGAACAATGATCAGTAAGAATTCGATTTACTTCTTCGGGCATCGCTTTATTGAAGCTTCTAAGACCAGCTTCAAGATGAGCAACTTTTACATGTAGTTTCGCTGCTGCGAGAGCACCACTTATCGTTGAATTTGTATCTCCTGGAACTATTACAACATCAGGTTCAATTTTAATTATTACTTGCTCAATTTCTTTTAACATCTCACCTGTTTGATATCCATGTAATCCCGAACCCACACCTAAATTGTAATCAGCTGGTTCCACACCCATTTCTTTGAAGAAAACATCTGACATATTGATGTCATAGTGCTGACCTGTGTGCACTAAAATATGTTCATGTTTGGATTTGTTTATTGTTTTTATAAGTGGAAACATTTTAACGAAATTTGGTCGAGCGCCTACAATGGACATAATTTTCAGATACAATACTCTCCATTTCAACAATTAATGACAATCGCTGTAATTGTAAACAGTTAAAGAAACTCTACTTTTTAATTTTACTTAAATAATGGCTGGAATAAAGAACATTTGCAGAAAAGTATTGGCAATATCTTTCTAAGAAACAAATAATGATTTTAAACAATTGAATAGCAACTTTTATTTTAGTTATTAATAAAGAAAATCAAGTGTCAATGATGGTTGTTCAAAGAAAGATACTCGTGGTGATACCCGCGCGTAATGAAGAAAAATTTATTGGAAAAACTGTTGAAGTTTTAGGTGAACAAAATCCTAAACCAACTAAAGTAATTATCATTGATGATGGTTCAACAGATAAAACTTCTCAAATAGCAAAAAAAGCAGCTGAAAAAGCAGAATTAAATTTTGAAATTATTAAC
>DAOUWQ010000339.1 GCA_030667035.1 Candidatus Heimdallarchaeota archaeon
GTACTTGTTATTTTAAATGTGAGAATTTTCAAAAAATCGGCGCGTTTAAGTTTAGAGGTGCTTTGAATGCTCTTTCTATGTTAACCGCAGCTGAGAAAAAGAAAGGAGTTATTACTCATTCCTCTGGAAACCATGCTCAAGCATTAGCACTTGCAGCGAAATTTGTTGGGATAAAAGCAGTCATTGTTATGCCTGAAAACGCTCCAAAAGTTAAAGTTGCTGCTACTAAAGGTTATGGTGCAGAAATTGTTGTTTGTGGTTCTAAACCTGGTGATAGGGAAGACGCTGTTATCCCTCTAATAAAAGAGCATGGCTATACTCTAATTCATCCTTCTGATGATCTCCGTATAATTCAAGGAGCTGGTACAGCAGCCTACGAACTAATTAAAGAAGTAGGAGATTTAGATTATGTTTTTGCCCCAGTAGGTGGGGGCGGATTATTAAGTGGAACGGCAATAGCAACAAAGGGATTATTGCCAAGTGCAAAAGTAATTGCAGTAGAACCTGAAAATGCCGATGATGCCTACAAATCTTTCAAATCGGGTAAAATCCATCTTTCTATCAATCCTGATACAATTGCTGATGGCTTAAGAACACAATTAGGTCCCAATACTTTCAAAGTAGTACGTGAAAAAGTAGATGATATAATTCTAGTTTCTGAAAAAGAGATTGTTAATGCAATGCAATTTTTATGGGAACGAATGAAGTTAGTAGTTGAACCTTCGGGTGCTGTTTCTCTTGCAGGAGTACTGTCTAAACAAATTGATATTGAAAATAAGGCTGTTGGTATCATTATTTCAGGTGGCAATATCGATTTAACGAATTTCTTTGATTTATTGCGTAAAAATCTGTCATAATTTCTTTCTTTTTACCCTCTTTTTTGACTTTTTGTCGGTTTTTCCAATTGAATATCAACCAAATGGTTTATATTAGTAAACCTTCCAAGTTCACTAGATGAAACGCGTTTCTCAAGACTCTAAGAAGTAGCTCTCAGAACACAACCGTCAAGGGATAAGGAAAGGATGAAAAACGAAAAGGGTTTAGAAGGGAAGGGTAGCGAAAAGGGATAAGGACCGGAAGAGAGACGAAAAGGGATCGGATAAGAGAGGAAAAAAAGTAGGAGACAAATAATGATTATTGGTTTGACCCCCAATACCTCTCTCCTATTTTTTTATTTTCAACAGTCGATTTTTAATGACAGTTAATTTTTTGTATTTGTTAGAGTAGATACTACTTGAGAATAATGTCTACAACTGAATTAATTATGACCCAGCTATTAGAAGCAGTTAAAAAAATACCGAAAAATAAGGATCAGCTCCAAATAGTCGCTTTAACAGGTTCTGGAATTTCAAAAGGATCTGGAATACCAACATTTCGTGGTAAAGATGGTTTGTGGAAGAATTACAATGCAATGGACTTGGCAACACCTCAAGCATTCAAAAGAGATCCACAATTAGTATGGGAATGGTATGCGTGGAGAATAGGTCTTATCCTAGAAAAGGAACCAAATCCAGCTCATTATTCAATAATAAAGCTAGAAGAAGCAGGATTATTAAAATGGTTAATTACTCAAAATGTTGATTCTCTCCATTATCGTGCTGGCTCGAAAAATATCATTGAAGTTCATGGAAATATCTTTCGTGCTAAATGCGAAAAATGTGGAATGAAAACAATGATGGATAAAGCTCCATCAGAACCCCCAATATGCGAATGTGGAAATATGCTTCGACCTGATGTTGTTTGGTTTGGTGAGTCATTGGATCAGGCAATAATTTCCAAAGCATATGAAGTTATCAGCAATGAATGCGATATTCTGTTAGTTATAGGTACAAGTGGTTTGGTTTATCCTGTTGCTGACTTTCCTTTTATTGCTAAAGACCGTGGAGCATTTATTGTAGAATTTAATTTAGATGATACTCCAATCTCTCGTATAGCCGATTTCGTAATTCACGGCAAGTCTGAAGAAACTTTAGTAGAATTTGTAGACAAATTACTGGATTTTGTCGATTAAACGCCCAACATTTATAGAGACTTGCGTATTATGAAATTAAGGTTGAACCTTATGAAAAAATGGCTTAAAATTACTCTTACAATAAGTATCATTGTTTTGGTAGTTTCAGGTGCATTAGTCGTCTTTGTAATTATTCCAGTTGTTGGTAAGAATACTATGCTTTATCCTTCTAGAGATTCTGTTGAGATGGCTTATACACCAAATGAACTGGATATGACCTATGCAAATGTAACTATCCCGACTTCTGATGGATTAGATTTGAAGGGTTGGTATATAGAACCACTAGATCTTAATGATCCAAATTCAAATGTTACTCTCATTGTTTTGCATGGTGCCACCCATTCAAAATCATTTATGCTTAATCATTATGGCGAGGGTTTCTACAATCAAGGCTATCGAATGTTATTCTTTGATTCACGAAATCGTGGTGAATCTCCTGATACTGAATTGGGATTAACTTGGGGTATTGATGAAGTAAAGGATATCCGTGCTGCTGTTGATTTCGTAAAAGATCAACCAGAAGTTAATGATTCACAAGTTGTTATCTTTGCTGAAAGTCAAGGCGCAGCAACTTTGTTATTTTATGCGGAGAAATATAGTGATGTTTCAGCTATTATCGCAGATTCATCATGGGCTTATGGAGATCAAATGATTGAAAAGGCATATCCAATGCGCTCTGGTTTTCCATGGATTATTTTTGGACAAATTACCATCGCAATGATGGAAAGACATTATGGCTTTACTTTCGCAGATATATCTCCTGCTGCAGATGCTGGAAATATAACAATGCCTACATATATCATTCACGGGAATGCTGATCTTGATATTTCACCAGAAGATGCAACAACAATTTATAATGCACTTACAAGTGCATCCAATAGAACACTTTGGCGTGTAGATGATAGAGGACATGTTAAAGCATATTTAGAATCAGATTATTTCACAAGAATTGCTCAATTTATTACAAATAATATCTGAGTGAATAGGAAAAAAATCATTGAAATTCTTTTCCTAATTCTTTTTTCTTCTCTAACCACTCATCTCTTATTAGATCCATATATACAACATCATGGTATTTTCCGTTTACATAATGAGCTTGTCTATGTCGACCTACTTCTGTAAAACCAATTTTAGTATATGATTTGATACCTCGAACATTGAAATCATAAACTCTCAAATAAATTCGATGAAGATTCAAGTAGTCAAACCCAACTTTTATCATTACTCTCATTGCATCTGTACCAAACCCTTTTCCCCAATTTTCTTCAGCATGAATTGCAATGCCTATTTCTGCGGAGCGATTAACATTATCAACATCCATAAGACCTACAGAACCAAGAAATTTTTTCGTTTCCTTGTTATCTA
>DAOUWQ010000215.1 GCA_030667035.1 Candidatus Heimdallarchaeota archaeon
TGCACTTATACCCTTGAATTGTGGTTCTTGGCAAATAATCGCGATATCTTTCACTTCTACACAAGGTGAAAGCTCTTATGCCATTGAAGATCCTCTCACTATTCAAGTAACTTTTAATCCTGATGAGCATATCGTTTTCGCTTATTTTGTTCATGATGATATTCCTTCATTTTACAATGGAAAAACGATAAGAGATTCAGTTGATCAAGCTGTTTCGAGATTAGAAAATAATTATCCTTTTAGTATTAACATCGAGGTTTTATTTGAAGATAAAGCGTGGCAACCCGATACATCACTCATTAATAATAGTCAGATGATAGCAGACGCCTGGGTACATGTTGGGAAAAAGCTTGGATTGAAGGATGAAACTTGGGATAATATTCATGATTATGATTTAATTGAAGGTATTTGGACAACAACTAAACCAATGAATGGTGGATATGATATTCTTATTGCTGTTTCAGATCGACCCGGAAATGTGCTTGGTATTGCAGCTTTTTGTGGAAATTGGGCTTACATTAGTGGAGGTCGTTATGATATTCTCAATTTTCGTACTAGTCAAAGTCAGTTTGATAATATTATTCAGCATGAACTATCACATGTCTTTGGAGCTTTAGACCGTTCATATTCAAATACCATAATGGATACAGAACCTACTTTTAATGGAACACATTTTACTTCACCCTGTCTAGAAGTAACAAACTATCTGCATATCGATACTACGCATATGGTGTATCAAGCGCCTCGATTTGATGGTCTACCTAATCCAACTATACCCTATACTTTAGGGAAAGAACAAGTTCTTTCAACAGCTGATAATACATTATGGATTGCACCAAAATTAGCTCAATCAAAAAATACTAGCTTTCCAATTTTACATTCTGTTGCAGGTTTAAAGAATGGGAATAATAGGATTGTATTGTATCACAGCAGTTCATATAGTGATAGTTGGAATTCCTATCAACAAGTATCTGTGTCAGATCAAAATGCATCCAAAACAGAAATGGCAATTGATGCTAATGGAAATTTGCATCTAGTGTGGATTGTACATAATGACAGTGACTCTACAAGTCATCTTTATTATAGAAACAGAACTAATGCTGGTTCCTGGTGCCCTATTGAAATTATAGATAACGAAACAACAATAAGAGATGTTAAGATATCTGCAGATGGGGTTGGTAATGTTTTTCTCATTTATACTAGAGAAAATGAAACTGCCTCAGAGATCTACTATAGAACTAAAAATAATAGTAATTGGACAGCGCTGCAAAAACTGGTAACTGGTTCTACAAAGTCAAAAAAACCAACAATACATTTCGATAAAACCAACAATTTGCACATTTTATGGTACGAAAGAGATTTGGTAAATTCACAGAACAAACTTTACTATAATATTCGTGATAATAGCTCTGTGTTTGGCACAAAAGAATTACTTTATACTGGAAGTTCAAGCGCCATTTTGGATAATTTACAAGTGTTATATAGTGATGCACTTTCTGTTGCTCACTTCATTTGGGAAGAAATAGATGATAATCAGCGTTCCCTTTTTTATTGCGAACAACTGTCAAATGGAACTCTCTCTGATCTTGCTCTCTTATTCTATGACAACGAGTCAGTTACAAGTAATGCCAGATTAGTAACAACAAATGATGCAAAAGTCTTTGTTTTTTGGGAAGACCTAAACAAATATCGAAATCAAACGTATTTGCTCTTCAGAGGAAAATCAATAAGTTCTGACTGGTCTTTAATTAACAGATATTCTCCTGTAGAAATGAGTTACTCTTATCCTTACTTGTTGTATGACGAAGAAAATGATGTAATTCGTTTTATTTGCAGTACAAATGCCTTTTCTTATACCTACTCTAATTTCTATTCAAGAATTCTTTATAGGACAACATATCTCGAAAATTATCAGATATCTGTACAAAATTTTAATTTTACTGCAATAATTGATTTCTCCTCCGAATCAATAATTTTCACCTTTGAAAATATCCAAGCATTTTCCAATTTTTCAAATATCGGTCTTTTAGATGAGATAGGAAAAACAGATGTTCGGAGTTTTGGAGTAATGCGTGTTGGTGATGTTATGCCTCTCACCCGAGGTATGTTGGAATTAGACACTAATTCTGGGACTTGGTTTGGTTCAGCAATAGTTACCGATGTTCAACCAGGAGAATATTACGTTGTTGTAGCTTTTATGGATTCTGAGTATATTTATTCAGGTCAATTTAGTTCATCAAATTTTTTCATAATAGAGGGAGAAGAACAACCTTCGAATCTAATGAAAATTCTAATCATCTCTCTATCAATTGGGATTCCTGTTGTATTAATTGGTACGATAGTACCTACTGTTTTGATACTAAAGAAAAGAAAAAAATATTCATCAACTGAATCCTAAACAGTTAATGAAACTATTATTTGCTCAGGTGTTATGCCTTGAATTACATCTGTCGCAACAGCAGGTACATTGTAAACATAGGTTCCATTGTAATAATTAGTAGTAGCTAACGTATTAACTGTGACATCCGCATATCCGAGGTAGGTTATACCATAGATTGTCACATAGTAGAAGTTGATTATTGTTGCTGTAGCTGTATTTGTGTACTCAATCGTATATCTATAATCATATTGTAATTCAGTATCGATTGTAAGATAATTACACTCTAAGTAGATGTCAATATTGGCTTTTATAGAAACAAATCCATTACCTTTTGCTACTTCAATTGGTAACGTAACAGGTACGATTTCATTAATTTCTAAAACTGCAAAGTACCCTTTAGCCAGAATTTGACTTTCAGCGAAATCTAACCAATTTTGCAGTATAGTGCCTGCAGTAATGTTACTATCTATAACAGTAGCTATTTGAGAATAATTTGTAAGCATTCCCTTCATAAAAGCGTTAGTCTCAGTTTTGAGATTATCGTATGTAGCTTGAAATTCAGCAAGTTCAGTTGTTCGACTATATTGAGTTACATTCAATTCATAAACGATAGTTATGAATGAAAGCATGTAAATAGTAATTATTATTGTACAAATCAAGAAAATTTGTGCTTTGTTTTTTTTCTTCAAATTTTTCTTAATATTAAGTAACATATTCACTTTTCATTCACCCCACAATTCTCCAAAGCTCAAGATGGATCGTTCGATAATGAGATAAATTATCTGCGTCACCATACATGAAATAATCTGTTACTCCAACTGAACTTCCAACTGGAGGAACACGGTCCCAATAAATTTGGAATTGGGTAGAACCAGTACTATCTTGAACTGATAATCGCCAAATAATATTTCCTGGTAGTGCTTCACTCAAACTTTCAGCTAAATCTATCGTTTGGGCATTAAAAACTAATGATTTTAAGTCTCCGGCAATATTCAAAGATTCTAAGGCATTGTGTCCTATGTCCGAAAGATCATCTTGATAGCTTGGTATTGAAGTAAATTCAACTTGGTAAATTGCTACCATCAAAAGTACTAATACAGTTAGTGCTATGAAAACTTCCAAAAGGAATAATTGTCCTTTTTTATTTCTCAAATTAATGCTTCTTCTTATTCTGACCATATGTAAAACACCGCCTTAAATATACATTGTCGGATAATTACTAGTTTTTCAGTTTTGAAAATCTCAACATTGTTTGGTAATACATTATCTCCATATATTGTTCCGAATTTATCGCTTAACTGTGATGGGAAAACGAAAGTTCTCCTGGAATATTCACTTGCACCATTTATTCCAGTTAAGAGCGTAACACACGTTCCATTTGTTGGTAATCGTAAATTAAGAACTTCATTTGTTGTTGGTGCTGCGATGGTAATAGATTCGTTTCCAAAATTTTCTTCTCCAATTTTATAAGGAAACAGATTCATTACAGTTAATGAAGCTAAAGTTCCATCATTTTCTGTATTAATTGTAGCTATTCCATTATTATCTTCTTGTTCTTGAACTAATAGCTTTAGTCCCATATAGGTTTCAGGTCCAATAGAGCCATTTTTGACATCTACTGCGTAATAGCCTTCTCTACTTTGAGCAAATACGACTAACGTATAGACTCCAGAAGGAGATGCGGCTAATGGAAAAGTGTTAGTTAAAATACCATTGCTATCCGTGACTGATCTATTTGTATAGAGAACAGAACTATCGGGTCCAATTACGAAACTCCAAACAGTGCAATTTCCTACAGTGGTTATAATATCAATAGAGGATGTAGGAAGAGCAAGTGTAATGTTCCATTAACATCAAACATTGATTCAATATTTAACTGGAAGCCAAAATTCCTTTCTTGTGATAAATTACCTTTTAAATTATCATAGTCGAGAAAATATAACCCTCTCGGGTTAATACGAGATAATTTATTTGCATCAAGATTTGTGCCACCTATCTCACGTAGTCCAAACGAATTAAACTGAGTCGATAAATTGTATTCCCAATAAGATGGGTAACCGGTGCTACCAAAAAACATCTCTGAAATTTGGTTTGCTTGAGATTGAAAAGCTTGATCATCCAAATTTTGGAATTTCGGTTCAATATAA
>DAOUWQ010000088.1 GCA_030667035.1 Candidatus Heimdallarchaeota archaeon
CGGAAATAGCTTTTGTTAAGTGAATTCAACCAGTACTTAAACGTTTGAAAATTGGAAAGTGGCTTCGTTTCATATTTACACTCCCACCATTCAGGCATCATTGGTTTTAAAATAAACGAATAGGGATCTATTGAATGCTCAGCTTTTGTTACAATTGGGATTTTTTGTACATCAGCAATTGTTTGTATTTTGGTTACATCGATATCATGGCGTTTAAACCAATCGAGATAAAACGGACTATAATTTGCGATTTGTTTTTTAATAAATCTTATTAGATTTTCCTCAGCTTTTTCTTTTTGCTTTTCAATACTCCAACGATAATTATAACCTGCCATTTTAATTCACCAAATGCTATTCTATTACTCATACAATACAAATTTCATGTAATTAATATTTTTTCCAACAATAAAAAACCTAAAACAAAGGCTGAATATCAATAGATAAGGTTAAACTGAGAGAAAAAAATAAGAATTGAAGTGAACGATACAACAACAGAATATTTGAATGTGATCAATAATGGCAAAAAAAATTGGTATTTTAACAAGCGGTGGCGATGCTCCGGGGTTAAATCCCGTAATAGCTGGTTTTACGAGAACTGCAATTAAAAATGGCTATGAGGTTATCGGTTTTCAAGACGGTTGGAAAGGCTTGATTGAGGGATTAACAGAAGATCTATCTTTGTAACGTGTGAAAGAAATTGTTCAAGAGGGAGGAACAATTCTAGGGTCATCTCGTACAAATCCGAGAAAGGTTGAAAATGGGTTTGAGAAAATACTTTCTACATTGAAAAAATTAGATATTTATGCGTTTGCTGCATGTGGTGGTGATGATACACTGGGCGTTGCAAAAATTCTGAATGAAAAAGGAGCTAATGTTGTTGGTGTACCCAAAACAATAGACAATGATTTAGAAGCAACTGATCAAACTTTTGGTTTCGATACTTCAATAAATATCGCAATGGATGCAATTGATAGATTGAGAACTACTGCTAAATCACATCACCGCGTTTTTGTTTTAGAGTTAATGGGGCGACATTCTGGCTGGATTGCTTTAGAAGCTGGGATGGCTGGAAATGCAACTGCAATTATTATACCCGAATTCGATTTTTCAATTGACGAAGTATGTTCATTATTGAAGAAGAGACACGAAGGCAAAAGAACCTATAGTATTGTTTGCGTTGCAGAAGGAGTTGTTTTTCCGGAAATGAAAGAGAAAATCGAAAATGCCGGAAAAGATTCATTTGGAAATATTTTGCTTGCTGATCTTAAAGTAGGTGAATTTCTTGCAGAAGAAATCACAAAACGCACTGATCTTCCTGTCCGCGGTATCACATTAGGACATATTCAAAGAGGTGGGTCTCCTACTGCCTATGATCGATACTTAGGTTTAAGATATGGTTCTAAAGCTGCAGAATTAATTCATAAAGGAAAATTTGGTCGTATGGCTAGCCTTCAAGGTACCCGTATTGTTGATGTCTCTATTGAAGATGCCGTTGCCGAAAGAAAAATAGTTCCCAAAGAAGAATGGTTATTAGCTAGATCTTTCTTTGGCTAATTTTTTTCTTTTTTTTCTGTCTAAATACAAGGGTTTTTATGTAAGTTTGTATACCTATGTAATTATATGTAAATATCTCTCTATAAGGTAGAAACTTACTAATATACTAGCAATATACAATGCCTTTATTCAGTTAATTTACTTGAGGTAAGACTAATGATAATTGTTTATGACAAAGAGGACCCTAAGAAAAAACCACTGAAGCTTAATGTAGTGGATACTCATACGCATTTGGGGAAAGAATTAGTTGTAAGTGGGAAAGGTAAAGATTACCGAATTGTTCGACCAAAAGATCATATTGACTTCTATGAGAAATTAAAATTCGATGTTCATAAAAGGGTTACAAATTATCCAGAGGATTATGCATTTGAATTGCCTGAAAAGGCGAATGATTTTACTTTGCCTGCAACAAGATTACAACAAGATATCTTTCGCGATAAAAGAACTACACAAAATATCGGTTGGTTTGTAGACAAAATAGTTACTTTTCCATTGCATGATACTCTTCATGCAAAAACATCACCTCATTTTATTCGTTCGAATAATTATATCATAACTCGTGCCCAAACACTTGAGTATGGGTCTAGGTTAGTCCCATTCTGTCGAGTAGATCCAAATGATAAGGAAAAAGCCATAGATGAAATTCTTAGATGTGTGGAATATGGTGCAAGGGGATTAAAACTCCATCCTCTTTCAGAGAACTGGATAAATGATATAGTCAGTGAAAATGTTATTGAAATAGTTCGAACAGCAGTCGATTATAAATTACCGGTTATTTTTGATGTTCAAAATTATCAAACAGCCGAAGAGATACATCAAGTGACAATGGAAGTTAGAAAACGAGCAAAGAATGATGATTTTACAGTTATACTTGGACATTTTGGTTTTGATTATACAACTAAGGGTATGTATGAAATTTTAGATGATCCAAACATTAAAACTGAAACTTCAGGAATGAGAGGAGACGATTGTGAAATTTTCTATAAAAATTGCATAGATCTTGTAGAAGATTGGCATTTATCTACAATGTATGGTACAGATCATAATTATTTCAGTGTGCCACAAGCAAGTGATCATATTACTTTCCTGTTTTCAGAAAAAGCAAAAGAACTGGGATTAACCTTTGATCATTTAAGATATGTCTTAGGATTAAATGCACTGCGTATGCTGAAAATTTATTGGCCTCAAAAAGTGATTAATCGCGAAGGCGTTGAAAAAGCTAAAGTAACAAGAAAGGATTTCGATAAAATTTTGAAAGTTAAGACTCAAGAAAAACTTTCTGAAATCGTTACGGAATTATGCTCAATTTCTGGCGTGTACTTTAATACAGATGCGTTATTCAATCCCACTGGAAATAACGTCTATGAGGAGCTTTACATTCTCAATATATTTGCAGACATAATTGATATTCGTAGAAGTTTTGTTATTCAACAACTTAAAGGTGGAAAATTAAATATCTCTGAGGTAACAACACTCATGGATTTTGCATCTAAGATAACAAAGATTCTTGAAGAACAAGAAGAGAGTTATCCATTTACTCAGCAATATTTGTTTGATTATCTATTACATCAGAGACCAAAATGAAATACTGAGTAATATTATACAAAAGTAGGGTATGAATAAGTAATGAGCAATAAGCCCCCCACAAACCAAAACTCGGCAAATTCTGCTAAAAGTGCCCTACGTAAGTTACCTTTTACTCATGGTTTAGAAGTTGAAAATTTCATTACCAATAAACGCGGAGAAATTCTAGAGGATGGAAAAGAATTAGTTGCAGTTTGGGACCAGATGTTTAATGGAGCATTAGGTTTCTTAAAATCCTTAACAAGTAGTACTAGAAATGTTCCTGATTATATCAGGAAAAAAATTAAGCGTGTATCAAGAAAGGATGTAGAAAGACATGGCAAGATGATTCGCTATGTCCAAATAGAATATGCAGTTAATGGCAAATCTATTGCGATTAATGTATTTGGTCCAGATCCAAATATTTCTCAAATTACTTGGTTATTAGAATTAGTAACTCCTCCTTGTGAATTTGTTGAGGAAATGGACTGGTGGATAAATACTCTTTATTTAGCTGCTTCTCAATCAATTACTAAAGGATATAATATTCAAGCATTAGGATTTAATCCTTATCAATCTGAATATCGAGCGGGAGTGACTTGTGGAGAACATCATCATCTTGGAGGATTCAAAAACAAGGCTGAAAAAAGTGCTGCTTATAATATGATTCGAGCCTATATTCCACATCTGATTGCTTTATCCAATACTTCTCCATTTGTAAATGGACAACCTGCCGGACGTATTATCTTAAAGAAGGGTGCTGATGGAAGAACTTTGATTTTAGCTCCAGACAGTGTTCGAAGTTTTCGATTAAAAGAAAATTCTGGACAATTGGGACCAAATATGCCTGATTATTTACCACATGTCGGACCATCTTATACAAAGACACAATTCTCAAGACATGTACGTAAAGAAATTCCAGATGATCGGTATGTAGACGCTTATCCATATACTGCTTATGGGACTATTGAATGTCGATTCTTTGATGCTCAATATGATCAAAGTATTCGTATTGCGATTATATTGTTACTACAAGCTTTAGCATTAAAAGGAGCAAAAATGGTTCGGGCTGGCACTCCAATTCCTGAAATAAAAGGTAATACACTTTACGAACATCGTAAAAGAGCAGTAAACTTTGGAATGTTTGCTAAATTTCAGGGAGATCCTAGCATCGAAGCTTCAGGTGGAACTTTCGCTAAATATTATAATCACAACCCAGAAACAGGTGGACCTCCTGGGAAAATCTATGAATCTTTACGTGCCTTGCTCATTTGGTTAAAACCCGAGTTGACTGAGTTAAGAATAAGGGGAAGTGAACTTTCACCTCTTCTTATTATGTTGTGGGGTACTGCTCGAATTGCACCTCCAATTTCTGCTGCTACATTTATGTTTTATTTATATGAACAAAATCATAATAATGTTGCAAATCTTATCAAAAGCTTAGGATTAATGAATGGGCGTCCTAAAAAAATTTTCAGTGAAGTTTTAGGTCAACCAGATAAATCAGTAACTGAGTTTGTCGAGACAAAAGCAGCCAAGCCCGTTAGAACTGCTGATACTTCTCGAAGTGCTATAGCTCGTAAACTACAAACTGATTCTAGATCTAGACGTAAAAAAGTAATGGCAAAAGAACGCGAAAGATTGAAAGTTAAACAAGCTCAAGCAGCTAAAACGCAACGTGAGAAGATAAAAAGAGATAAGGTAATTGAGAAAAAACGTCTCGAGAGATTGAAACTTCTTGAAAAAGCTAAAAAACCACCCCCAAAACCCATCGCTGGGCGCACATCAAGACCTTTAACTGCTCAATCAGTAAGACGTTCTCCCTCTTCCTCTAGATCAAAACCAGTAGCAACTATTAGACCTGCAAAACCAACAAAGAAACTTCCAACACGAACTAGATCAACCGTTACAAAATCAAGAGGGCGCTCAGTTAAAAAGAAATCTCCACAAAAGAAATATTCATCTGCTAAATCCAAGGCATCAGCTAAAAGAAAAACACCAGTTAAAGCAAAGACTTCTTCAAGGAAGCCCACTAAAAAAACAAAACCAAAATCTCTACAAAAATCCTCGCGAGGTAAAGTGCAGGCTTATGCATCAACGGCATCTAGCTCTAGATACCGTACGCAAAATGCAGTATTGCCAAAACCTCGGATTTCTAAAAGTGCAAAATCAAATACTTCGAGAACGAATCAAATTTCTAAAACTACAAATCGTTCAATTAAAGGATCCACAAAATCAGTCGCAGCTACCCCAACCTTCCAACAAGAAGAATTCTTTAAAGAATCTAAATTTGTTAGAAGTGTTTCAGTACATAATTTTCCCTCTAAAATTGATTATTCATTAATTGTTCCAGCGATAAAAATAAAATGGCGACGATCAATACTCCAATCCAAAATTTCACATCCGGTAAAAATAGAAGCAGAATTTGTTCCTTTAACGAAAGGAACCGGTGCTAGAAGAAAAACTTTTCAAGAATCTTTTAACTTGGAAAAAACTTCATTGATGGATTTCTGTTATCTACCTATTCCAATTCAGCTCAATAATTATGCAGGCGAGTTTCAAATAAGATTCATTGTTCGAGATGGAAAAAGTAGAAAAATCTTAGCGACTGCTCATAAATTATGTGTAAAGGTCAAAGTACCAAGAAATAAAACACATAACATAACAAGTCTATCAACATCTCCAAACCCTGTTGGAGAAGCTTTTGTGAAAGTCAAAGCAAATATCTCGAAAAGCAATACTCGTGGAAAACTAACCCTTTGGGGTCTCTCACAAAGAGGACTAATTAAATTATATGAAAAGAAATCCCGATTTTCAAGGAAAAGCTTCACAATTGATATGCCTGTAGTAATACCTCTTAGTATGTGTTCATCCAAGTGGCATTTACTTTGTATTTTTAACGGAAGAGGATCTAGTACTTCCACATCGATAAAAGTTTCACCTCCATTATCAAAGTTAATTAATTTTAGTCTCCTTGGAAACCCTCCACTTAAATCGAGAATTCGGAGTAATTATGTCACGGAAATAACTCCAAAATTACAATTCAAAGCCCATAGCGACATTAGAGAAATACACATCTTACAATTTACTAAGAGAGGTAAATCCAAGTTAATTAAGAGATATCGGTTAAAAACTCGAGTGAAAAAAGGGGAGAATTTTGTATTGGAGTCTTTCGAGTGGAGAGCACCTTCAATGAGAAAGGGATTATTTAGATCCTATAAACAACGTATGGTATCGTTTTATTGTAGGATAGTGGATACTGTAGGGATAATTAATGATACTCATATTGGAGTAGTTCAAACTCCAACTATAACTGTTGTAAAGTAAATTCTTCTTTGCTAAAACATTTTTTACCAAATGAATCAGTATTGCTTTCAAGTTTTACTTTTATTCAAAAAAGTTAAATACCATCCCTCAACCGACA
>DAOUWQ010000291.1 GCA_030667035.1 Candidatus Heimdallarchaeota archaeon
ATTTTTCTATAAAAATTATTATAAAGAACTTCCTTGAAGTGAATTTATTTAATGAAATTTGGAGATTTGTACATCATGCCCACAACCGATTTAAGGCCTTTTTTTAATCCTAAAAGCCTCGTTTTAGTTGGTGCTTCAGAACGCCCCGGTTCTATTGGGGGAATGTTATCGAAACATCTTCTTGAGGGAAAATTCGAAGGTGACCTTTATTTCACCAATCTAAAGAGAGATTCAATTTTCGATCAGAAATGCTATCCTAATCTTGAAGCATTACCTTCTGATCCGGAGTTAGCAGTAATAGCTATTCCAGCAAAATTCGTCCCTGCTGAATTAGAGAAATGTGCTAAAAGAAATATTCATCACGTTATTGTCCTCAGTGGTGGTTTTTCTGAAGTTGGCAACGTTGATTTGGAGAATGAACTTGTTCGTGTTGCAAAAGAGCATGATATCAGAATTATCGGTCCCAATTGTGCAGGAATTGTGTCCACTCATACAAAAATGGTTGCTGCTATGGAAAACACTTACCTTCCAGGTGGATTATCAATTATTTCACAAAGTGGCGCACTTGCAGGTTCTATGATGTTGCGTGCAACCTCCGAAGGATTAGGAATAGACAAATGGATTTCTTTTGGAAATGCATCTGATGTCGAAGAATCTGAATTGCTGAAATATTTAGCTGAAGAAAAGGATTCTCCAACAAAAGTTATTTTTCTATATCTTGAAGGTGCTACTCATGGAAGGAGATTAATTACTGAAATGAGCAAAGCTACAAAACTTAAACCAGTTATTTTCCTTAAAGGTGGAAGAACAGCAATTGGTAATAAGGCTGCAATGACTCATACCGCATCATTAGGAGGCGACCCTAAAATATACAAGTCCATTGCAAAACAAACAGAGGCAATTTGGGTTGAATCTTTAGATGAAGCATTTGATACTTATGCTGCTTTAGCTCCTTATTTAGATCGAGGAGGTAAGAGAACTGCTATTGTAACCAATTCTGGTGGTCCTGGTGTTTTAATCTCTGACAATCTTGATATGCTTGGATTAGAGTTGAACCAACCTTCCGATAAATTACGAGAACAACTTAAAGACCTTCCAGCAGCATGCCCACGAGAGAACCCATTTGATTTGCTTGGAGATGCTACACCAGAACGGTATGAATTAGCTCTGAGAGCATTAGCTTCTTCTGGAGAATTTGACACCATCATCACAGTTATGGTTCCCCCTGGAGATGCAGATATTAACGGTGTTGCTAATGTTATGGTTTCAATTGCTAATGAGAAACACAATACAGCAATTATTGGTTGTTTATTAGCTGGGAAGAAAGTAGAGAATGCTGTTAAAATTCTTAGAGATAATGATATCCCCACTTTTCCAACACCTAAGCGAGCCGCTTGGGGCGCTCACGCATTAAATATATGGAAAGAAATTCGAGAAAGTTAAGTAAGGATAAATTAACTTTCTTTGTCATTTTCTTTTTTCGCTACTTATTCTATTGGAGTAATAATTATTTGAGCGAGGGATCTAAAGCTTGAGTAAAAAGTATTCGTAGCTGATTTTCCAATATATCGTTCATTCAAATCACCAAAGAATTCCAGTGCTTTGAATTCTTTTCTGTTTAAATTGTTAACCAATGCTCTCCTTAAGAAGAGTTCAATTGATTGTGAATCCTTTGTTCTTTTGGGAGGAGTGTAAGCTTCTAGAGACAATCGAATATCTGTGGTATCATCTATATCTTTTACAAAATATAGTGGTTCAATAGTTCCAAGGATAAGTTTCAGGTGTATTGCAGGAAGTTTAATCTTACCAAGAGAAATGTACCACCACTTTCTCTTTTCATCAAAAATAACATGATTTCCTGATGTGAAAACATCAAATGGTAAACTTAACGCAGTTCGAATGCTTTGATTGAAGATTGGTATTGCTTCTTCAACTATTGTTCTTCTGATAATGGACTGTCTTGCACCATTAATGCGTTTCTTCTTGTATGCTACTTTCAAATTAGCATTTATTTTCCCTTCTAAAGTATCATTACCATTCGAAGAGATATCCTTTCTTGCAACTCCATCCCAGAAAAATTCCGATTCCAGTTCTTCAATATATTGAGAATCAGCAAACCAAATTGAGGTATATATCTGCATTAAATCTTGAAAATCACCAACTAATGACCCAAAGCTGCCTTTAATTTTAGTTGCGAGCAAATGACTCAATGTTTTTTCGAACTCAATTGGGTGATATTTTAAAGCAGGAGATATTTCATTGACAACTTCATGAGAGAGTAAATTCAGTTCTTTACTTCCTGTGAAAATTTTTCTCATAATCCCTCCACCAGCTACTAAACTCGTAAGGGATCGGTTCAAAGTTTTCAATTTCTTCAAAGTAATACCGAATTTTTTCTTACCACTTACATCACCAGCAGAGATTTTTGATTGCTTGTCAAATTTAGAGGTAGCATTTTTCAAATCCTTTTGTCTGCGTTCGATAATTTTTACTGCAAATTTAACCCAGAGGTGTTCCATTACTTTTGGGTAACTTAGAAGTGATTCAACTCTACCATCGAGTTTCAAAGAAGGAATTTTAACCTCAAGTTTGCTTAATTGAACATCAGTTATTTTACTTTGCTTCTTTTGATCAATTGGTTTCAACCAACCAGAATTATATGCTTCTTGAGCCAATTCAATTGCAGTTGGAAGGATTGATCTAATTTTAGTATTTTTATCAAGAATCTTTATTCCTTCGCTGGAGAACAATTCACGACCACCAGGTCTTCTTGCAATTCTTGCTATATACTCTTGCAAAATGAACAAACTTTGAAGGTCAGCGGAGAGCTTTTCTATCATTCTCAGTAATTCATTGGGAGGTGAAGGCAATTTTTCTGGACCAAATATTGTTTGTAAAATTCGCGATATAGTATTCTCAAGAGATGAACGAAATGATTGGAAGAAGAAACCAAGATTCTCAAAAGTTTCAAATCTTTGTAAGGAAGGTTTTGCGCGAGAGATTCTTTTCAACACTGTTCTCTTAGTGTCTGGTACAATGTTAAATTGTAGCTTCCTTTCAAACTCGCGGATACTATTTGCTAAAATAATTTCTGGTTTGCTTTTTCTACCATAAACAGTTTTTTCCAAACACTCAGCTATGAGCGTATAAACCATGTCAGGAACATCCCGTAATTGATATGGCTGTATCACATTTTGTAAAAAGTAAAGAATCATTAAATCTTGAGTAGAAGGATTCTTTTCATTTGTTAATGTTGAATAAGTTTGACCGATTATGTTGTAAAGAATTACCGCTTCATCTAATGAGGTTCTAAATTTTTCAAGGGCTTCTTTAGATAACTTTCTTACTGTTGGCCCTAATGATGAAAAAGTTGGATCGGCCAAAAGTATGAAAGGATGTCCCTTCTTGACTGAATTTATAAATTCCTCATACACTTTATCTAAAATCAATGATTCATTTTTCACAACGTCATTTGGAGTATATTTAGAAGTGACTTTTCTAATTATCAGGAGAATTCTTTCTATTATCCAATCTTTATCTATCAAAGCTTCTTTCAGGGTTTTTGCTAATGTTTGCACAATAATTTGATCCAATTCACTTTTAGCGAAAACGTTCTCTTTGGACATAGAAACGAACTTCAGTGGATATTTTCGGAACAATTTTCTATAAAGTTCTTTGTTAGTTAATTTGATAATTTCTGAGACAGTCTTAGGTAATTTGTCGTTTTTAGCAACCAGAATTTTCTCAAAGATTGTTCCTTCATCAA
>DAOUWQ010000257.1 GCA_030667035.1 Candidatus Heimdallarchaeota archaeon
CCCTAAGAATAACCCTTTTGGTTACAAAAGAATCTATTTATTTGATATTTACTCTCAAAAAGATGGGAGATGCAATTTTAAGCATAGCATCCCAGAATTAGCAGAAGAATTATTCAAAAGTATTAATACAAATCGAGATTCATGGGAATTTCAGGAAAACGATGAGTTAGATTTTATAGGCGCTAGTATGGGAGGATTAATTGTAAGAAAATTCATCCAAGATAAAATGAAAGGCAATAACCTTCTCCCTACCGAAAACCGAGGAATTTTACGAATAAATAATATTTTACTAATCGCTACACCAAATAAAGGGTGTAAAATTATTGACCGATTACAATCACCGATAATTAAATGTATTTTACGATCAATATACGGAAAGAATAATTTCTCGCAAAGCGAACAATTTCTTCAAATTAGTGTTGGAAATCAAGCAGTGTTTGGTAAAATCTTGTCATTATTTAATAAGAAAAAATCACTGAAAAACGAGTTCATAGAAGAGCTAAATTCTCACCCATTAACTCCAGGAATTATTCGATGGATGACAATTAGAGGAACGAAACGCCAATGGTTTACTAAAACGATTTACAAAAAAAATATTCTAAATGATGGTGTAGTTGAAGCAGAGGATGTAATTCTCCCAGGAGCAGAAAATGTCTGTGATACTGATTTAGGAGGTAAGGACCTTTGGAATCATCGTGATCTATATGTTTCGAAAAACGTAAGCGCGCTAATGTTTGGTCTATTAGTCCTTGAGTTGAACTTAGAAAACTATTTACAAATTTCAACAAACTATCAAAAAGAATTCAGAAAGCTTCCTGAGAAATTCTTAGAAAAGCAACCAAGTAAATCTCTCAATGATTTCCTTAAGAAACCAATTTCAGTTGCTGAACAATGAGAAAAGTGAAAATTCGCTGTCCTATTAACTTGAAATTCGAATGAGTGAATAAGAAACAGAAAACCACATCAATAC
The DNA here is from genome assembly GCA_030667035.1 of Candidatus Heimdallarchaeota archaeon. Taxonomy (GTDB): domain Archaea; phylum Asgardarchaeota; class Heimdallarchaeia; order JABLTI01; family JABLTI01; genus JABLTI01. The sequence continues at coordinate 971 of DAOUWQ010000257.1, forward strand.
AGAGAAGATAATTAGAGGATTGGAATTTACAATTGGCAACAGAACCAAAAGAAAAAGCACTAACAAGAAAAATGGCTATTCTTCAAGAGCAAGTGGGGTTCTGTACAGATTGTATGATTTATTGGTGCGTGAACAAAGGAAAGATAGTATATTGCAGTTTAAAATATCGTGGTGTTCGCAGTTTTTATTGTGAAAATAACCACTGCTTAACAAAATTTGACTAATTTTAACTCAAAAAACTCACTTTTGGGTATTATGCTAATATTCTCAAGATATTAGCAAGTTAAAAAACGAATTTTCACTATTTTAATGATAACAAGGTGATAAGATTAAAGGATTGGTGAAAAGTTGGCTGTTTTGGATACTCAAAAAGACCTTTTAATGAGACAGAAATCAGCAGTAAAAAAACCAAAAGTGACTTTTTGTACAGATTGTACAATTGATTGGTGTAAAATTAGAAACGCAGTAACTTATTGTTCGCAAAAATATAAAGGAACTTCTTGTTATAGCTGTACTGATGAAAGCTGTAAGATAAAAAGAATTGCAGGATCTTAAAGGCACATTTACATTATTGCCTTTATGTTTCCTTTTTCATTTTTCATGAAGCATTTAGCAGACTGTTAAATATATCTGGCTCAAGATTATCTTTAATTTTGTAACGAGATTGAACTATTTTAGTGATCATCTTTATCACTTTTGGAGGGCATTTGCCTTCGACAATTTTTGCATAATGCTCATTAACAATCAATTCTAATCCATCCAATCCCTGAAATTTGATTCTGACTAGCTCTGTTGATTCAACTTCTAGGCCAACAATTGCATAACCAGCACTGGACAATTCTTGAGTGAGTTTTATTAAATTCTCTTTCATTTCATTACCTCGAATTTATGGATAATATTCCACATACATTTTATATTGAGACATTCACCTTACATTGATTTTTCTTGATGCTCTTTGTATTGCATCAATATCAAAGAGAAATTTTGACTTTAAAAACTACAACGAAATAATAACTATTTTCCGTTTTTAATTCTTTATGGAAAATCTCTCCGTTTATTCATCGGGGAAAGGTTATATTTAAATGTTGATTTATTGCCGTTTCTAGAAAAATAGTATTAACGCTTAGTTAATTCTGGAAGATAAGCGTCTTAACTACTACAGGTACAACCTGTTTATTTGCCATTGGCTCACCAATGTCGATATAATCCCCTTCCCGCAAATTGAGCTCATCAATTGAAATGATGTTGGTTTTCAAATCTGTTTCACGTTTCATTACATTTCCAACGCTATTACCAATATCATCTGAGAACACTAAAATCAATGGTGATTTATTTTTAACAATTGTTGGAACAGCACTTACTATGCTCGTAGCAAATGATTTTAAGCGCTCATAAGATAATCCAATTGTTTTATGGAATGATAATGCAACAGGGGCTTCTCCTTCCTTCATATCTATCCTTTTATAAGCGACATCAATTGCCTCTTTGATTTGTTCTGGTGTCGGATTTTCTTGTGGAAGATAAGGAACAATAACGGGAATATTTCTTATTGGAAATTCATTGTCTTCTGTCACTAAAGTAGTTGCACCGCTAACTTGCAATGAATATTGACCTGCACCAATTACTGTAGCACGAATTAACTCAAGAGGCTCAAGTAATTTTAGTTTAGCACTCTTATGTTGTTGTTTAATCTCTCGAGCAACTTCACGTCCAATATCATCAAAATATTCATCTGTTTTTCCAAAAATATATTCGGCTACACCACCAGAATAAGAATAATAATCAACCTTTCCATCAAAAGTTAGAAGAGGTGTCATCATAAGTTTCATAGCTGTTTCAGAAATGTGTTCTTTCTTAGTGATAACTTCTAAAAGAGCTTCAATTAATCCTTTAGCAATGCGTTCTTTATCCTTTTGAGCAATTGGTTTACCGACAACCAATTCTATTCCTAAACTATCTGCGACAATCTTTGCAGCATCTTCATATTTTTCTAATATATGTTCAGAGCCTTTTGTAACTAATAATCTCCCACCAACATTAATGCATGCTGTATCAATTATTTCTCCTTTGGGTGAAATAACAGCTATATTTGATGTTCCTCCACCAGTGTCGATATTCATAATGGTTTTCTGAAGTTCTTTCGCGCGTATAGTTGCGCCCGACCCCATTGCTGCAATCACCGACTCAAAATTTGGTCCTGCAGTAGCAGCAACAAATTTGCCTGCTTCTGCTGCTAACATACTGACGATTTTTTCAGCATTTTTCTTTTTAGCAGTTTCACCGGTAACGATTACTGCACCTGTATCAATTTCATCTTGTTTTATTCCGGCTTTTTTAAATTCGCCATGTAGAATCATCGATAATTTCTCAAAATCAATGGTTTCTTTATCAACTAATGGAGTCAGAAAAATGTTTCCTTTGTAAATTATTTCCCGGTTTACAATCTCAAATTTCTTTGAGGATCGACTCATTTGTTTAACTAGTTGCAATCGAGAAAACACCATGTGTGAAGTAGATGTACCTACATCTATGCCTACAGAAGTTATGGATAGCTCTTGAACATTCATAATCCGTTAAATAATAAATTAATTTTTATCTGTTTCTGCCATTTCGAAAAGTCAAGAGAAAAAATAAGAGAAAAAGATGAGCAAAAAAGAAAAAATTGCTTATTTTATGCCCAAATCTTTTAACATCGCGGTTTGATTTTTGAAACCGTGTTTTTTTGCAAGTTGCTTAATAGTTGCTTTTGCTTTTTCCCGAACTTCATCATCTTTGTCTTCTTTCGAAGCAGTAACAAGTGTACTAATAGCTTTCTTTGTTTTGAGTTCCAATTGTCCAAGAGAAAGTGCTGCAGTTCGTCTTACTCGAACGCTTTCATCTTCGAGAAGAAGTTTCCCTATTGCACCTGCAGCTCGTTTATGTTGCATGAAACCAAGAGAGATACAAGCCCAATATCGTATTGTTGCATCTTCATCATTTTCTAATAAATTGAGAAATGTATCAGCAGCTTTCTTATCACCGATTTCTCCTAAAGCATAAACAATTGCTCTGCGCGTTTCAACCTTTTGTCCTTTTTCAAGATAGACTTTCA
>DAOUWQ010000450.1 GCA_030667035.1 Candidatus Heimdallarchaeota archaeon
GTAATTTCTTTGTCGCCTTTTTGATAGGCAAGAAAAGCACGAGTATGTCCATCCGTGTAGATTACATCCTCACCTAGCTTTTTAATTGGTATTGGGTCTAATTCAAATATGCCGTTTTTGGTTATTTTTTCTTTTATACTTGCTAATTTTTTCTCACTGATATATAGCTGACTTGGTTGAATTTTTGATAACGCCATTTTAAAAATTCGAGTCACAACTAATCAGCGCCATTAAAATCAGTCATCTTGTTTGAAAAAATCATCTAAGGTTATTTCCTTCTTTTCTTTGGAAACAACTTTGCTCTCTATTTTCTTAAAGGGTACTTTTTCTCTTTCTAGATTTTTTCTTTGAATTTGTTCCGCAGCAATTTTCTCATTAGTTTTTTGTATTGCATTCGGTGTTTTATCTTTTAGTGGAATTGCTGGGATATCCAATTCTCTTGATATTGCTTCTGCGAGTTTTTTCTCAAGACCATATATTGTGAAAACCAGTTCAGGCGATACCTCCCTAATATATTCTATTAATTCGTGAAAGTTTGCATGCGAAGACAATGGAAATGATGCGTCGTAATTTCTGTATTGAAATCTTGAAGCCATTCCTGTTACTATTGCTGTTTTACACTCCACATGTTCCGTTATAAAATATGGAACGATTTTCTTCCCTCTTGGTTGAATAATTATTGCTTCTCCGTTTCTTAGTATTTCCTTTCCTTCCTCTGATTTTGAATCATGGAAATCCAGTTTTATTCCATGTTTCTGATAAATCTCTGACAGTTGTGTTACTTCTCCATGAGTTATAACATTTAGACTTGTCAAGTTGTTGAATAATTTAATCAATTCTTGTGAGGACCCTAATCTTCCTGCTGAAAATAGCACATTCTTCTTTTCTTTTATTACATTTGCTGACCATTTCAATATCTCCATCGAAGTTTCTTCTCGAGATGGGAAAACCAATTCAGGAGAACCAAACGTTGCTTCTACCACCAAAATATCTGCTTGAACAGCTTTCAAAGGTGCTTTAGATGTTAATTGTCCTTTTCCACCTACATCTCCTGAGAATAATAACCGGCTATTATCATTTTCAATGATAACAGATGCAGAACCGAGAATATGTCCGGATGGTATGAAAGAGATCTTCACATCAGGAGTGTCAGGTTGTAATTTTAATTGTTCATTAAATTCTACAGGAATAAAATTACTTCTTGTTTTTGTTTTCTTTAGATTATTAAAAAGATCAATTGTTGCTTGTGTTGCAAATGTCGGTGAATATGAATTCATCGCTGCAAAGTGATCTGAATGTGCATGTGTTACGATTGCGTTCACTTTTGGAGGTATTTTGACATTCTTGCTATCAATCATTACCTTTTGGTTATTAGAGAATTCTAAAAACAACCCATTTTGATAGCTGAATTTGTATATCTTTGAGACCCGCCTTTGCTTGCATTCGTTTATCGTTTATGCTCAATCCAATCTTATTATTAAAATTATCGCACATCATGTAGTTTGTAAACTATCACTTCTCAGAGTCATTTGCTCAAAATCAATCTTTCCATGATTGAAAAATAGAAAAGAAAGAGTGAAAATGATTCACTCAGTTTGAATGTTTGTTATTTGGATAGCTTTTCTCTGTTAAAGTAATTCGAGCATCGACAGCACTTGCACCTTTCTCTAGTGCAAAGAGTGGGTTAATGTCTAATTCTTTAATTTCATCCACTTGGGATACGAGTTGGCTAATAATATAGATGGTATCTACTAAAGCGTCAATATCTGCGGGTTTTGTTCCTCTGGCCCCGTAGAGCATTGGTTTGCTTTTTATTTCATCTATCATATGTCTTGCTTCTTCCTTTGGGAAAGGAGCAACTCTGAAAACAACATCTTTCATTATTTCTACGAAGATACCACCTAGACCAAACATGACTACTGGTCCGAAGGTTGGATCTCGAGTAACACCTACAATGACTTCTGTTGCTTTTGGTACCATATTTGAGATGAATACACCACGAATATTTGCATCTGCTTTGTAGTTTTTGGCATTTGTTAAAATCTTGTTAAATGCTGCTTCTACTTCTTGAGCATTTTTTGGTCCAACAACTACTCCACCTGCGTCGCTTTTATGAATGATATCTTCAGAAACAATTTTCATAACAACTGGATAACCAACCTCTTCAGCAAATTTTTGTGCTTCTTCAACGGTTTGTGCCAGTGCGAAAGGAGGAACATCTAAACCAATTAATTTGAAAATTTGTTTGGCTTCATGTTCGAGCATTTGAATTCTGCCTTCCTTCCTGATATTGTCAATGATTGCTTTTATCTGTGGAATTGGTAGTTTTAATGGCCTAGTTTTTCCTTGTTTTTCTTCTCTGTCAATGAAGTCAGACCATCTGTAAAGTGCACTCACTGAAGAAATTGCTTTTTCTGGGAGATCATACGCTGGGATATCGTTTTCATTTAGTTTGTCAATCATAGTTTCTACTGCTTCTCCACCAATATTTGCAATAACAAATGGTTTCCTATTGTTGTTTTTCTTGACCACTTCTATGATGTAGTCAGCTAACAAATCTGGATTTGTTGTTGCTGTTTGACAATAAAGTACAACAATGGAATGAATGTCTTTGGCATCGAAAGCAGCTTCAATTGCTTTTTTGTATGCTAA
>DAOUWQ010000413.1 GCA_030667035.1 Candidatus Heimdallarchaeota archaeon
TCTCAACCAATCATGTTTGGTTTTGGTGGCGCTAAATTCGATAAATTGGATAATATGAAGAAAATTCTCGAACGGAAAAATGTAGTTGCTTTCTTTGGTGGAATTCCTGCTCAGCTTCTTATTCGCGCTTCTGGGTATTCACTTGGTACGGCTAATAATGAATTTCTCGATAACAAAGGCATCGACGTCGCTAAAGAACTTTTAGAAGTTATGGAAAAAGGAGCTGCTTGTTATTTACCGATCGATTTCACAGTAAAAATAGGTGAAAGAGGACGAACTATACGTACATTGAGTGTATCTGATGTTAAAAAATATAAAGATGGAATTATTCTCGACGTAGGCGATCATACAATAAATTATTTTATCAATGATATTATTCTGTCGTATTTATCCACCCCTATTGGTCCACTGATAAACAATAGTAATGGAAAAATAGACTATGAGTGGTTATTTATTCTTGCAGGACCATTTGGAAAAATAGATGAATACGGTTTGAATACTTTACCATTTATTGCTAGACTCTTGAAAAAAGATTTACACATTACTATTCTTGGCGGTGATTCTGCTGCTTATATGCGAACGAGTGGTTTTGGTGATGCTATAGATTTAATATTAAGTGGAGGAGCAGCTTTATCATATCTAGCTACTAGTGACATAAAATGTATTGATAAAAATCCTACATTCCGAGAATATTTCAAGAAATAACTAACAATACTATTCCAAAACAAAGTTATTGAGGGATCGAAAAACCATGTCCTTAACATATCTGGATGAATATTACGAGAGACTAACCCCTCGACAGAAACAAGTGTTTCAAACTTTTCTTGAGAAGCAGAATCTAGAGTATGAAGAAGATATGGACGTTACTCTCAAAGTAATCGATAATGCAACTGGAGAGATGGTTGGAACCGGAAGCATTGATGGAAAAGTTTTGAAATGTATAGCAATAGATCCTACAAGGAGAGGTGAAGGACTATCAGCACATATTCTCTCTCAACTAATTAAGGAACAGTACAAAAGAGGGAATAGTCATATCTTTGTTTTTACAAATCCTATGAATATCGAAGAAACAGCAGGAAATGTTTTTGCAGGTTTTCGAGTAGTTAGCAAAACCGATGATATTGTTCTATTGGAAATGGGTTCATATTCTATCGGAGATTATCTTGATGATTTAAAGTTTCAAACTAGAGGCATTGAAGAAACTTCGAAAGGACCTATAGGGTCAATTGTTGTAAATTGTAATCCTTTTACTTTAGGGCATCAATTTCTCATTGAAACAGCAGCGACAGAGTGTTCCTTTCTAATTGTTTTTGTTGTCGCAGAAGATCGCTCATTGTTCCCAATTGATGTCCGTTATCAATTAGTAAAAGCGGGAACAGAACATCTTGATAATGTAATCGTTTTGAAGGGAGGAGATTATATCATCTCACCAGCAACTTTTCCAAGATATTTTATGAAAGAATATGATGATATAGCTTTGAGACAAGCAAGATTAGATGTAACTATTTTTGGAGAACATATTGCTCCAGCACTCGGAATAATGAGAAGATATGTTGGAGAAGAACCATTTGATTTAGTAACAAATTCATACAATCAAGCAATGAAAGAAATTCTAATTCCAAAGGGGATACAACTTAAAATAATTCCTAGAAAAGTTTTAAACGACGTTCCAATTAGCGCTTCAAAAGTACGCGCGTTTATTCGAGAAGATAAAATGAAAGAAGTTATGGATTTGGTTCCCCCAACTACTTACAATTTTCTAATATCAAAGGAAGCGAAACCAATCATTAACAAAATAGTGAACTCTTTTTCTCGGCACTAATAAAAATGACAAGCGGTTTTTTTCACTTATCAGTCATTTGTTAAGTAATGAAGCATTAAAGTCACTGCCAAAAGATCAGCACAACCACCTGGACTGATATTTTGGTCAATAAATTCTGCATCCAAATCTCTTACTCTCTCGAGCCATTCATCAGAATATGCATCTTCACTGAGCACTAAATTATTTGCTTCTTGTCGTACCCAAGTTAAAACTTCGGAACCATGTCGGGATAGAATATTCGTATCATCTACTCGAGTCATAAGGAATAGAAGTGCCATTATCATTCCTCGTTCTAAATCAAAACCAGAATCAAGTGCTTTCTTTATTACTTGATAAGCTGCATCTGCATTTGGAAATCCTTTTTCTGCTTCCCCTCTAATTCCTGTTATACCCACGTCAAGGAAAATCCATTCACCAGAAGTTATTTTTTCTTCATCCTTTGGCATTCGTATTAACTCTCGCTCAACAATACCTTTTGTAATTTCTTGGACAACAGAAAGAATTCTATTAATTTTTAAGGAACCTGTTTCACGTGCAACAATATATCCTGCAGAAGCTGCAATAATCATACCGCTAAAAACGAGACCTTTTTGTGTATTGACGTTTTTTGTTGCTAATAACATCTCTTCTTCAGCTGACAAACCAACAGAACGTAATTTGGGTAAAAGGTCGCTTAACTCTCCCCGATGATCAATAGCAATTTGTGCAGCAATAACCATAAAATGGGATATTGCAGCAGAGCTTAGCATGAAAGAGCTTAAATCCATATCTTTGTGTGCACCAGAATTATTTCTATCTACTAGACCTGGTTTAGGTGTGCAAATAGCTTCTAGTAAAATTGCTTTTGTAATATTTGCTCCAATATTGAAGGCCAGAGGTTGAATCATCATGCCTTTCATATATTTATTCCGAGCAGTGTTATCATATTCTATTCTTTCTGACATTTACAAGCTTCCTTAACATTCATTCTTACAATATTAATTTTTAAAGTCATTTTATAATCCTTTAGGTTCGTAAAAGTATTAGAGTGTTATTTTCAACAAATAAACCATTACTTTTAATTCGAAAAGAAAGAAGACTCAAATATTATAGAGAATTCTTAAA
>DAOUWQ010000258.1 GCA_030667035.1 Candidatus Heimdallarchaeota archaeon
CCACCAAAGGCTATCCAATCACGATAATTTGAATTGATAAACCAAGAACTATGCCCTAATGAAATACATCCTTTGCTTTTTGGTGAAAGCATCTTCTCTACCCAAGAAGGAACGACATATCTTTTTCTAATCCCTCTGAAGAATTGCGCATTTAATTTTCCGCGTGAGAATATTAAAGCTTCAATTTCAACTATTTCTTTTGGTACCTCTATTTCCCCTTTTCCTAAATTTGTAGTTGCATCAATCATTTCAGGTATGATAGGAACAGACATTTCTTTTCGTTTGCTTGATTTTTCACTCGTTGTTTCTTTCTTAGAATTGGATGGCATTCAGAATCACCAATTTTTCTCTGTTCTATTACTAGTTTACTCCTACGAATTAATTTTCAGCTTTTCAGTAGCTTTTAAGAGTTAATTATGTGTAAGTACTATTAAATTAATTGTGAAGGGAAACAGCTTATGGCTAATAGTAAACGAATCTTTCGAACTTCAATTAATATCTTTATTGCTTTATTAATTTGTAATCTCATAACTACCATTCTTACAACAGCTACACCGAATGCAAACCTGAACCAAATCCCTAATTCAATTAATCCTCTAGATCCATATTTGACTCCACAAGATAATGACTATAACGCTGATTTACATTGGGTAAAAACAAATATCACTCTAGATAGCAATGGCTTAGGAAAAGTAACTATGATTCTTAATTGTACTCCCGATGAGGATCATTTTGGTATTTTCATTAGAACTATCGAAGAAAAAAATACCCTCATTTTTGAGGAAACATATGCATTTACAGAAGGAGAAATTCTGGAGCTAAATATTTCCGCAGCAAGTAAATTTGACGTTTCATATTATCTATATTTACAAAATGTTTCAAAAGTTCAAGCAGGGAAACCCATTCTCTACTATTTTTCCTATAATGCAGATTTCTTTCAAAGAAATCAAATTTTCCATTATGAAGTTGAGACAGATTTAGTTGCAATAAATCTTGTTCGTCCTGATTGGGATGATAGTTTGGAATTTGAATCTTTGAGAATTCAGCTACCTGTTGCTGTTTCAAGTTCAAGCATCTCATCAACTTTTTTGGATGAGATAGATTTCGGTGTCGATCAACTAATGACCGATAACTATAATCTTTCATATGTTGGGCAATTAGATGCTGATAGTCAATACTGGTTGACATTTATTTCCTCGAAAGAAAATCTACCGGCAAGAGGAGCTTTTGAAGCTACTTTCTATCTTTCAATAGAGTATTTCTCTCTTCCAAAAGTATTGAATTGGTTTGTAATCACATTTTCATTACTATTCTCTATGTTAGCAATAGCATTATTTGTTGTTGTTCTTACAGTGAAAAATAGATCTCAAGAGGAGAATACTGCATTCCAAACAGAGCTTTATGACGTTTTGAAGCAAGAAACTGAGTGATGGATTTTTAAATTAGTATTGTTTACTTTTTCCATATCTAATCATTCCTATTACTAACTATCTCTATGAGTTGATATCATCTATGAGTAAGATAAAGAAAACGATACTTGTTACAGGTGCGGCAAGCGGTATTGGTTTAGCAATTACTAATTTCTTAGTCGAAAAAGGTGATCATGTTATTGCTACTGATATAAATAAAAAAGGTCTTGACTCCTTAACTAACAATAGTTCCGTTAGTACTTTTTATTTAGATGTTACAGATTCTAAAAGTGTCAATGATGCATTTGAAAAGATTAGTGAGAAATTTCCCACAATTGATGGCATTGTTAATAACGCTGGAATTTTTGTAGGAGGTCCTTTAGTAGAGATTCGTACTGAAGATTTAGAGCGAATTTTAGCAGTTAATGTTATAGGTGTTTTTAATATTACTCGAACGTTCTTTCCTCTATTGCTTCCAACTAGAGGTCGAATAGTAAATATTGGGTCGGAATCTGGTAGGTTTTCATATCCATTAAATGGACCCTATTCAATGTCAAAATATGCTTTGGAAGCATTTTCTGATTCTCTCAGAAGAGAACTTATGTTTCTTGATATTTCAGTAGTTCATTTACAAATTGGTGCCGTAAAAACTCCTCTTCTTCAACAAACATATGCTTGCTATGCCGAAAAAAGTGATGTTGAAAATTCGCTTTTTAAGAAGCAATTAGAGCGAGTATTAAAAGTATGTGAAAACGAAATTGGCAAGGGTACAGAACCAAAAACTGTTGCCAAAGCCGTCTATAAAGCTCTCTATACACGAAAGCCTAAAGCTCGATATAGGATTAAGAATGATAAGCTGCGAAGATTTTTGGAATTTCTCCCGACATCCTTAGTAGATGCAGCAATGAAAAAAGCGCTTAAGTGATTCTCCACAACAAGAAAGGCATTTTTTTTACTGCAATGCTTACAAAAAACTTTAATTACTTCTTCCTTCGAAAGATTTCACTAGTACAGAGCATTTGTACAAGCAAAGATTATATCAGGTGATTAATTTTGCGCATTTTAACGGTGCATTCGGATTTCATTGAATTTGAACCAAAAAAGAAGGCGCTAAAAGCTGCCGAAGAAATTGAGAAAAAACTCAAGAGAGTAGAAGAATGTCTAGTAGTTTTCTCTTCAGTGGAGAAAGGAGACGAGGAACATTTCGAAAATGTAGCTGAAAAAGCAGTCATTGAAGTTGAATCAATAACTGAGCAGCTAGGAACAAAGAACGTCGTTCTGTATCCTTGGGTGCATATTTCAAATACTCCCTCGAGACCAGATGTTGCTTTACGTGTAATGAAAATTATGGAAGCATCTCTAAAAGAAAAAGGATTCACAATAACTCGCGCTCCATTCGGTTGGTATAAAGCATTTGACATAAAATGTAAAGGACATCCACTTTCTGAATTATCGCGTTCCATTATTGCTGATGGTGTTGTTGTAAAGAAAGCAGATGACACCCTTGTTGAAAGTGAAGCATTAAAAGGCGAGGAAGAAACCAAGCATGAATTCTTCATAATGGATCCTGATGGTACGTTAACACCAGTAAAAGAATACAAATTTGGTACTAACAAGAAACTAGAAAAATTCGCTAAATATGAAACTCAAAAGCTCCGTTCTTCTGAGGTTCCTCCTCCACACGCACTGTTAATGAGGAAATTAGCTTTAGTAGATTATGAGCCTGGAAGTGATGCAGGTAATTTTCGATGGTATCCAAAAGGTTGGATGATAAAATACCTCATAGAGGAATTTGTTAAGAATAAAACCATTGAATATGGTGGAATGCCTATCGAAAGTCCAATCATGTATAGCTATACTCATCCAGCAATTGAGAAATATATGCATAGATTTCCCGCAAGGCAATATATGCTAAAATCAGGAACTGATAATTACTTCCTTCGTTTTGCTGCATGCTTTGGTCAATTTCTAATGAGTGCAGATGCAATAATGTCCTATAATAATCTTCCAATCAAATTATTCGAAATGAGTCATTATTCTTTTAGAAGAGAACAAAGAGGAGAATTGGCTGCATTGCGAAGATTACGGACTTTCACCATGCCAGATATGCATACTATTGCAAAAGATCTCAAATCAGCTCAAAAATACTTTAGAGAACAATTTGATCTTTCAATGGAAACAATAGATGCTTTCGAGATAGATTATGAATCAGCCTTTCGTTCACAGAAAGATTTCTTTGAGAAAAATATTGAATGGTTCCGAGAAATGGTAAAAGTTCGAAATAGACCCGCTCTAATCGAAACTTATGAGAAAATGTATGCTTATTTCATTTGCAAGTTTGAATTTAATTTCGTAGATTATCAAAATAAAGCTTCGGCATTAAGCACTGTACAGATAGATATTGAAAATGCTGAACGTTTTGATATAAGTTACATCGACAAGAATAACGAACCACAAAGACCATTTATCTTACATACGAGCATATCTGGAGCCATTGAAAGAATAGTTTATGCTATTCTTGAAAAAGCCCATATGGAACAAATAAAAGGACAAGCTCCTATGTTTCCAGTTTGGTTATCACCAACTCAGGTACGATTATTACCTGTAAACGAAGATTTCATTTCTCATTGTAAGAA
>DAOUWQ010000216.1 GCA_030667035.1 Candidatus Heimdallarchaeota archaeon
CCAGAGCAGCTTGGAGGTATGAAAACACCAAGAGTAGGTATGTCGATAGTAGAAGGCTCAGGTGAAGCTGTTCTTGATTTAGAAACCAAAGTGTTAAATGAAGAGAACAAAGATATCACTTCTCATTTTCTTATGGGTGCTGAGGAATCTATGAAATATGCAACTTTGTTTAAAGCTAAAACAGCTATTATGAGAGACAAAAGCCCTTCATGTGGTGTTTATCAGATTTATAATAGGAAAATAGGAGAGGAAAAATTCTTAGTTTCTGGCAGAGGTGTCTCTACTGCACAATTGAAGAGACAAGGTTTGAAAATAATTTCAGGAAATGATAATAAAGAAATACTTGAATTATGAATCTCTTTTGAGTCATTCAAAGATTACTTAGAAAGACCATCAGCAATTAACTTTGCAAAATCATTGATTGTTCCACGATACGTTGGTCTTATTTTACTAAACCTTTTCAATTCAGGTGAAACGAATAAATCATCATTAACTGTTGGTAAAGGACAATAGAATGTTTTCATACCCATCCGAGTAGGAGCTACAATATCTGACATATATTCATTACCAACCATTATACATTCATTCAATTTTCCACCAATTTTCTCAAGCACTTCTTGATAATATTCTTCTCGAGGTTTAGAGAAATGCATATTTCCTGCATGAGTGACTAATTTAAAATCGAAGTCCTCTAATCCACCCCATTTTAATCGTTTTCTTATTGCAACTTCAGGGAAAACAGGAGTTGTAGCTACTACCACAACATACCCTTCATTAAAACAATGCTCAAGCATTTTTTTCACTCCTTCCATAGGTCGGACGTAAGGATTGAGCGTATCATAATCGTTATTGTAAAAATGGAGAAGATCCTTGAATAGGTGTTTTTGTTTTCTTTTGTATTTTTTCGACATTTCTCTTACAAAAGTATCTAGGGTAAATTCTTTGGGAAGTTTACTCAGCATTACACTTCTAGTTATTTCTGTTAAAGAATCACAAAAATAACCTAAATCAAAATCACTGAAATGGCATTCATGCAACAACTTGAAATACGTCTTACTAAAATGAATCTCATCGATATCTACCAATGTTGAATCCATATCAAAGAGTAATGTTGTTATTACCATTCGTTTCCCCTAGTGTGTATTGGCATTATGTTTATACGTATGGACTTGTAGAGATTCATATCTATAATACTTTCTTTAATGGATTTAAAGGGTAATAATTGGAACATTCCAAAGTGTTTAAATTTTAAAAATCAAAAGCTCCTAGTAGTGGCTAGAAGGCTAACAAATTGAGTGTGTAAGCTGTGAAAAATCAAATTGAAACACAAAACGAGAAACCAATGAATGAAATATCTCTTGATTATGTAGGAATCACTAATTTCAAGACATTACTGGTTATTACTCGAGACGGAAAAACGTTCCATTTAACACCTGTAATTGAGGCAACTATCAACTTACCTGCAGAAATGAAAGGAATTCACATGTCTCGAATATGTGAGTCAATAGTTGAAATCATAAATGATGAACGAAATGCCCACCATTCAGTAGAGGAATTATCTTTACAGGTTTTGAAAAAAATAAAAGAAAAACATCCATTCTCTCACGCCCATTTATCATTAAACTTTGATTTCTTTTATGAAACCAAAACACCTGTTACAAAAAAGAAAACATTCGAAGTGACGAATGTTACTGTTGAAACTTGGGTTAAAGACGGTTCTGAAGATCAGATTGCTATTTCTATAGAATATATAGGCAATACCGTTTGCCCACATGCAATGGAAAATAATCCAGAGAAAAGAACACATGTTCAAAGAGCGTTAGGAAAATTAACTGCTAAGGGAACACTTGATCAAATGCCTTCTTTTGAATCAATGGCTAGTGTTTTGAAGAAGTCATTTCCTGCTGAGACTTTCGCCATATTGAAAACAACAGATGAGCAATTCGTTATAGATCGCATGCATGAAAATCCAATGTTTGTTGAAGATGTTTGCAGAAATATATTAGCTCGATCAAAAGAGAGTTTCAGTGATAAGAAATTAGATTTAGCAGCTATTGTCAAAAGTTTTGAAAGCATTCACAAACATGATGTAATTGCCAAGGGTTCAACTACAACCTATAACAAGAACTAGATTGAACGATTATTCAAGTGGGTAAATAACCCACTCTAAATAATTAATGTTCTAAGTTTAGTTTTTACTTATTCTTTAATGCTAAATTTCGTTTCTGCTTTTCCTAAAGCTTTCTTAAGAAAATCTAATACTTCAGTGTGCATACCTGAAACGAATTTTACTGTACCAACAACTTCATGACCACCACCATCAGCTCCCGCTTGGGGTATCTTCTTTTTGAGTTTGGTAATTATTTTAGGGAAGTTAATAATGGCATCTCTTGATCTAAGAATAACAAAATCTGGACCAACACCTAAAGTAATGACAGCCTTCTCAGGTTCTCTAGTACAAATAGTATCATGAACGGCTCCGGTTGATTTACCGGGGTTAGGAAATTCATAGCGCGGGGAATATGCTTCAACATCTAAAGTAGCTAGAACAGCGCCGTTTGGTAGTATCTCTTCTTGAATATGGGCCATACTAATAGCTAACTGTCTATCCATTGCTGTTTTTGCTTCTGAATAGAGAAAGTCAACAAGGTCATTATGGTTTTTAGAATTAAGATCATCTAAACCAAAAATACTGTCAACGATGTTTTTTCCATCAGAAAATCTGAGAAAATATTGTTGATAATCAATAGCTAAAGCTATTTTTCGGATGAACTCTTCTGATAATCCCTTTTTCTTTGCGATTTTCATGTATTGTTTTATTTCGGGACCAGAAACTCTATCTGCTGCACCAGCAATAGCTGCTAAATAATCGATTTTATCAGAAATTTTTGGGTTAATTATTCTTGCAAGTTCTACACCCAACATTCCAGCACAAAGATTGTAATCTCCACCCACATAGTAGGGATTAGCATGGATTTCAACATTTTCTTTAATTATTTTCTCTGGAAAATGATGATCTAACACACAAACATTAATACCAAAAAGTTTGGCCATATTTATTGATGCAAGGCTTTCATGGGAACTACCTAAATCGAGCAGAACTACAAAGGGCAGCTTATCACCAAATTTGATTGCATCTTGAAGAGCAAAATCAAGATCTTTTGTTACATCTATAAAATCCCAAAAGGGAGATTTCGAAGGAGAACGTTTTACACGGAATTTTACGGATTCAGCTTGTTCTTCCATAATCAAAGATAGAATAGCTTGTTCTACTGCAACGGCACTTGAAATACCATCCGTATCTGCATGATGCCTAAGAAGAATCGGAGTACCATCATAAATAGCACGTCGAATTAACTTTGCTAATTTGTAAAGATCTGGTTTCATCTTTTCTAAAGTTTCATTTTTTATCAGAAAAGGTATTTGCTCTGGTTCCGATTTCTTGTTCAATACTTTCTCAATACGTTCCAATATCACTTTGGTTTCTTCATCGCCAGCTTCAATCATGTCTTGTATTTCGATTTGTAGCATATCGCGATGTGTATTGACAGTTCCCACAACTTCAACAATGTCACCTACTTCTATTGTCTGGTATGGATTTTCTTCTGTTGGTTTGATAAAGGCTGCACCAGCAATTGAACCTGTTTCATCTGTAAAATTGTAAGATACTGGACCGGATGTTTTTCGTATTTGTGAAACTTTCCCCTGTAATAGCACTGTTTTATTTTGTAGTCTTCTTGTGATAGTAGAAATTTTGAAGCGATCCATTTGATCTCGTTTCACACCATGCCTATATTCTTTCAATGTTGCAGGAGTTAGTTCCAATTTTCCATCGCGAGTTTTACCGTTAACATAAACAATTATTTTCTTATCGATATCATTTCTTTGAAGGCCTTTGAGGTTCTTAGTTCTAATTAAACCTTCAACACCAGGAAAGAGTTCAGCAAAAACACCAAAGTCTTTGAAATGTTTGACTTTAGCATGAAAGTATGTGCCAATATTAATTGTTCTAGTACTACAAGGAGGCTTTAAAACAAATACAATTGGAGATGTTTTACATTCAGAACAAAGTACGGTACTATGCCCTTCAACGATGGGTTCCGAAATATTTTTACCACAAGAATCACAGAGAACGATTGTTCCTTTTCCTTGGCAGTCAGAACATTTTTTCTTTTTAATTAAGGACCCTGTTCCTTTGCAAGTTTTACACTTATTATCATTTGATGATGACCCATAAGAAGAGAGAACGATTTTTGTACTTCCCAATCCTTTGCAATCCGGACATGTTTTATCCGAAATAATCTCGTTTCCTGTTCCCCTGCATTTAGGGCATTTTGTTGAACCCATATCAATCGCTTCTTTTATTATTTACAACAGAAAAATAGCATTACCCATTTTCAAGTTTTCTATTTAACCAAAAATAAGAGTGGTGAAATGAAGTTTTTGTCCTTCTGAAAAGTATAAATGTATTAAATGAAAAAGAAATGTAGAACATTACATCTGTTGGGTATATTTGAAGGAGA
>DAOUWQ010000262.1 GCA_030667035.1 Candidatus Heimdallarchaeota archaeon
CTATCACATAGAGATTGTGTTTTTCTGCAATTTCCATTATAGTTTCAATTTCAGCCATATTTCCATATAAATGAACTACCAAAATAGCTTTTGTTTTTGGTGTTATTGCGGCTTCGATTTTCTCATGATCAATGCACCATGAGTCAGATCGAACATCTACGAAAACAGGTGTAGCTCCAAAATACATAATCGGAGCAACAGAAGCAATCCAATTTATATCAGCAATTATAACTTCATCACCAGGTTGAAGATCAATTGCTGCAAAAGCTAAAGTTATCGCCCCTGTACAACTCGAAGTTGCCAAACTATATTTTACATCTAAATATTCACTAAATTTAGCTTCAAATTTCTTAATATAATCATAACATTTCGGACCCCAACCAGTTCTTATCGCATCTTCAACATATTTGATCTCTAAATCAGTGATTGATGGTTTTGCATAATGGATTTTTTTCCTCATTTTAAATTGACTCCAATGATGATTTTCAAATTATTAATCCTGTAAACTTATCATCAAGCAAATCATGATTTTTGTCTTTATCTGAAATATCAGTTGCATCTAAAGGCCATTCTATACCAATCCTAGGATCATTATATCTTATAGCTTTTTCAAATTCCTTATCATAGTACTCTGTATGGAAATAAATCAATTCAGAATTTTCTGTTAAGGTTTGAAATCCATGAGCAAATCCTTCAGGTACGTAAATTGATTTTTGATTTTCTCTACTTAACTCTTCCATATGATAGTTCAAGAAAGTTCTTGATCCTTCTCTAAGATCAATTATTACATCTAGAACAGAACCTTGAAGACATTTTATGATCTTGCATTCAGACTTCGGGGGAATTTGAAAATGCATCCCTCTAATACTACCTTTCATCTTCGTTAATGAATGGTTTATTTGAACAATTTCCTTTTTATGAGCAATTTCTTTGAATTCATTTTTACAAAATAATCTTGTGAACATTCCCCTATGATCTTCAAAAGGTTCTAACTCAATTACATATGCACCTTTTAATGGAGTTTCAACAAACTTCATCAAATCACCTTTAGATTTGGTATTGGGATAATGAACTTACCACCCCTTTCTTGATAATCACTCTGCTGCTCTATAATTTCTTTGGCGAAATTCCAAGCAAGAATCAACAAATACTCAGGTTGTTTTTCTAGAATTTCATCAGGTGAAACTATAGGGATTTTTTTACCAGGCATGAAAAGTCCTTGTTTGTGAGGATTTCGATCTGCAACAAAGTCAATGATTTCATTTCCAATATCAAAATAATTCGTTAAAACAGCTCCTTTAGCTGCTGCACCATAACCAGCAATTGATTTACCCTCAGCTTTTATTTTAGTTAAAAGATTTTTTAATTCTATTCCATTTTGCTTTACTTGATTAGCAAAATTTTGATAAAAGTTAATATGCCTTAATCCAAGGTCTTTTTCTTCTTTTAGCAATAATTTTTTGTTTTGAGTTATCTTGTCTTGATGCTGTTCATGCATAGTTTTTATTCTTAAAGACCCACCATGAATAGCTGTTCGTTCTATATCAACTATAATCAATTTATGGTTCTTGAAAAGATTGTCAAGAGCTGTTAGAGAATAATAGGATAAGTGTTCATGATAAATAGTATCGAATTCGTTTTTATCTATCATATCTCGTACATATGGAAATTCAAACACACCAATACCATCATCTTTTAGGAGAATTCTTATCCCTTCAATGAAATCATTCAAACCAGCAATGTGAGCTAAAACATTGTTTCCAATAATAACATCTGCAGATTTGTTTTCTGCTTTTAATTTAGATGCAGTTTCACTATTGAAAAACTCACATAGAGTTTGTATGCCTTTTTCTGTTGCGATTTTTGCAATATTTTCAGCAGGCTCTATGCCTAAAACTGGTATATTATAGGGTTTGAAATATTGAAGTAAATAACCATCATTACTAGCAATCTCAACCACAAGATTTTCTTCTGTTAAATTATGTTCTTTAACAAGTTTATCAACAAGCTTCTTAGAATGTTTAAGCATTGTCTCTGAAAACGAAGAAAAGTAATAATATGTGCTGAATAGAATTTTGGGATCAACTGTTACAGTTATTTGTACTAGTGAGCATTCAGGACAAAAAACTAGATCTAAAGGATATTCATTCTCTTGTTTATTGATATCTTCTTTTGATACAAGAGCATTTGACAGTGGCATAATCCCTAAGGAGAGAATAATTTCTAAGTTAGAAGACCCACATGATCTGCAACTATAACTTTGTTTCATAGTATGTTTCACCAAAACTCTTTTTGTAAATGTTTTTAGTAATTCCAATTTACATGTATTTGTTTACTTAGTAAAATTTTCATTTATCCTTGTTTTAATTTCATAAATAGATAAATTGATTTCAAATAAATCTTAATGGTAAAATATTATTCAATAGCACTATTTCAGCAGTTCTTTATACCATTCAACGGTTTCAGCTAATCCTTCTTTTATACTAAATTTAGCTTTCCAATCAAGCATCTTTTTAGCTTTTTCAGATGAAAGCCATTGCTCAGGAATCTCATTCGAAGCTTCATTTCTGATTTCAGGTTTCAAATCTTCTCTTCCCATTACCTGTAATATTAATTGGGTTATTTCAATTACTGAGAGTGGTTGCTCATTTGAGAAGTTAAAAGCTTCACCATGAATTTTCGTATCTTCCATTTTCTCTGCTAAATGAACATAAGCACTTGCACCATTTTTTATGTAGAAGTAATCACGAATAAAACTACCATCGCTACGAATTATCGGATTTTTATTTCTAATAACTGAGCGTATTGTTCCTGGTACAATTCTATTGAAATTCAGATCACCAGAACCATAGAAATTTCCACATCTTGTTATACAAACCGGTAAATTATAAGTTTTAAAGTAGGATTTTGCTAATAGATCTGCACAGCTTTTTGAAACGTCATAAGGGTGTTCACCATTCAAACAAGCAGTTTCATCATAAGGAATTTTTTTTGCTGTACCATATGCTTTATCACTTGATGCTATCACTATTGATTTTACTGTTGAATTTCTTCTCGAAGCTTCAAGAACATTCCAAGTCCCCTCAATATTGCTTTTGAAAGTTGATATGGGATTTCTATTAGCAATTCGAACTATTGTTTGAGCACCAAGATGGAATATAGTTTCTATTTCGTATTCATTTATTGTTCTTTCAAGTAATTGGTAATCTTCAATGCAACCATTTACAACAGTTATTTTATTATAGAGGCCTTCACGAAAGAGATCCGCTCTCGGCACTCTATCTCTAACTAGACCTACAACATTTGCATCTTGATTTACCAGAAGTTTAGTTAAATGGCCTCCGAGAAAGCCAGTACATCCAGTTATCAATACATTTCTATCTTGCCAATAGTTTTTATCCACCATCTTGCTTCAACCTCTTTTACAATGAGATTATTTCCATAATTTCCAGAAAGCTTCATCATTCATCCAAAGCTTGTTTAAATAATTCATATCTCTAACATTATCCATACAGGCCCACATCCCAGAGTGCTTGTACATTTGTACACGACCTTTTCCTGCAAGATCTTCCAAAGGACCTATCTCAAAATCAGCATTTACATCTGAAGAAAGATAATCAAAAAGTTCAGTTTCATGGACCATGAATCCACCATTTATTATTCCTTTTGTTGCTTGCGGTTTTTCACTAAATGAGAGTATTTCTGAATCTTTGTGAATTATTTCACCAAATCTTGAAGGAGGACAAACACCTGTTAGAGTGCTGAGTTTTCCATGTGATTTATGAAATTTGAGAAGTTCATTTATGTTTATATTAGCAATACCGTCTCCATATGTTAACATGAATCTATCAGTGTCAACATATTTCTCGATTCGTTTTACTCGTCCACCTTTAAGAGTGTGTAAACCTGTATCTACCAATTTAACACTCCAATCCAATTCTTCGGCTTCATCTAAATATTCATACTTTCCAGTTTTCATATTTATTTCAAAATTATTACTGTATTCTTTATAGAACA
>DAOUWQ010000220.1 GCA_030667035.1 Candidatus Heimdallarchaeota archaeon
ATAATGAGAGCATCTTTTTGTAGATTTCCAAAGGAGTCATTTAATGCCCACGATTCAAAAGCAATTTCTAACAGATAACCAATATTGGTTCTCATGCGGACACTTGTTTGCCATCTATCTGGATCTGTAGCATAGAGCCAAGTTCTGATATCAAATACACGTAAATCACAAGGGGCTAAAATATTTACAGAATCATTACATCCAAAATCAATGCCATTGTGAAAAAATCCTAAACCAGTATTTCCATATCCACCAATAATATGTATTACATCAGTATTTTCAACTGGAAAATCTAGAACGGGTGGTTCTGAGGACCAAGTGGCAGGCCAGAAATTCCACAAAGAATAACCACCTATACCACTGATTACCAAAATAATGGGAATGAGTACTAGTAGGATGATTCGTGTTTTGCGTTTCATATTAACTGATATTGAAATTTATCTTAATAAGGATGATTGTCATGAAAATATACAAGTCCATTTTAGACATTTTTTTCTAAAAAACTCAGCTCCATTCAGAAATTTATTGCTAAAAACAATGGATTATGAATGAATTTTTTGAAAGTCTTCCTTTTATATTCCTTTTTTCGGAATCTAATATTAACAGCAATAAAATGGAGACAAATTAAAAATGAAGAAAATTTCCCCAAAAGTTTTATCTATCGCACTAGTATTACTCTCTCTCCTCATTTCAGGAGGATTCCTAGCCAAAAATGCCATTGCTCCCTCAGGAGGAGGCACAAGTGGTGGATGGGATGAAGAATTTGATCCAACAGGATGATAAAAGGTTTTTCCTTTTATCTATTATTCTTTTCCTATTTTAGCAACCATTTTTTATCTTGAAAACCTTTCAATTTTCCAAATAGCACGTTTCTCTAAATTCTTGAATCCATTCTCTATTTTTATAAATGTACAAGTCCAAACAAATTCAACTCGATTTAGAAATTTTTCCAGTAAATTCCTTAGAGATCTTTTCTGGATGCCAAGGAATGTTTTCAAGATTTTCCTTAGAAGCTTCAATAACTAAATGCAGTATTGCAAAAGTGTTTGAATTTAGAAATCGTGATAAATCTTCTTTTATTTGATCTTCCGATGCTTCTTTAGAATTATTATATTCACAATTTAGGGCATCGATAAATTTCGAGTAATTTAATGCAGGAGATACTGTTTGCTGTCCTCCTGTAGTGAAATAACTTTTGTTATCAAGTATCAATATTTTCAGATTTTTTGGTTTGTAAAAAGAAGTTGTTACAGTTGACCCCATTCCCATTAAGAAATTGCCATCTCCAGTAACTACTATCACTCTATTGTTTGGATTTGCTAAAGCTAGACCAAGACCAACAGCAACTGGTAATCCCATTGATCCTCGAAGATACACCTGCGGTTGTGGGAGATGGTGATAGACTTCTCTACTGATATTGCCATTTGAACTAACAATGATGTCTTTCTCTGAAATAGAATCTTTCATTGCTGTTATTACTTTAAATCCCTTCATTCACTTAACACTCCATCTTTTACTAGTAATGCTACAGGAGATGAGCTATTCTTCATCTCTTTCACAGCAAGATTCATTTCTGTTTCCCAGTTTTTTTCAGATAAGATCCAATAAGGAATATTAAACGCTTTCAAAACAGCTTCATTCACTTCACCCATTATATCGTGTTCGGGAAAAGCTCTGTCTGATTCTAAACCACGATAACTGATCAATAATACCATTGGTAATTTGTACAATTGAGCAAGAGAGGTTAAGGCATCACCAACATTTCCTAAACCACTGTTTTGCATATAGACAACTGCTTGTTTTCCCGAAAAAGCTACTCCGGAAGCTATGCCCATCGCTTCATCCTCTCGAGTCGCTATCACATGTTGTAACTGTAATTCAGTTTCGTGCTCTGCAAGGTAGATTAACATCTTTTTAAAATACGTACAAGGCACTCCACTAATGAATTGAAAATTTTTCTCCAAGTAAGAGACAAATGCTGCTGAATCAATCATAGTATTTTTTCCTCAATTTTTTCATTCAGAAACTACTTGTTAGGTATCTCATAACTATAGTATTTTATTATTTTGTTTCAAAATAAATTCAATTAGGTTAACAAAGATAGGTTCTAAAAATAACAATAATTTGCTTCAATAATACAGAAAATATACGCAAAAGAATAAATTTGTTGGAAGCAGATTTCTAATTACAATCAACCAGAGGAGAAACAGCTTAGGATGAATTCAGCAAATGATAAAACTGATGAAGAATGGAAGAAAGTGTTGTCAAAAGTAGAATATACTGTGCTAAGAGAAAAGGGAACAGAAAGACCATTTACAGGTGAATATTGGGATCACAAAGAGAAAGGTGTCTATAAATGCGCAGGTTGTGGCACAGAGCTCTTTTCATCCGAAACAAAATTTGAATCTGGATGTGGTTGGCCAAGTTACTATGATGCAATAGATAAGAGTAAGATAGAAGAGAAAATAGATATTACTCATGGTATGCGAAGGGTTGAAGTACTCTGTAAAAACTGTGGAGGACATTTAGGGCACATCTTTAATGATGGACCAAGGGATAAAACTGGCTTGAGATATTGTATAAATTCTGTTTCTTTAGATTTTGAAAAAAAAGAATGAAATCCAGAGTATGTTAAATTAAATAAAAATAGTTCGATCTTTTGCACGAAAAATTGAAAAGAAAATTAAGAACTGCTATGTTTGAACAAAAGCAACATACGCAATTTAATTTATCTCGTCAATTTTTAGCTCATCAATTTTAAATTTATATGATCTTTTATGCTGGTGTAATTTGAATCCCATTCGTTTATTAATGGAAAGCATAGGTGCATTTGCATCTGCATTACCCGTGCTAATGTATTTTGCATCTGGATATTTTTTATGAACAAAATATAGCATTTCAGCTTTAAGCCATTTACCGAGTCCATTTCCTCTGTATTGTTCCCTGACACCAGTTAGCTCTTGGTATATTTTATATGACATCGAAGGAATATAGGTGATGTCTGTTATTCCACTTATTCTTCCTGTTTTCTCTCGAGTAATTACCGCATACCAAAAATAACCTTTTTCTGCTTGTCGCTGTTCCAACTCTCTTCTAGACTCAGAAGTTATTTTTGGGTGATGTTCTAATTCCCCAAGAGGTTGTTGATTCATTGTTTCTGTGTAGACTTCACAAAATTCTTCCAAGATGTCTTCTGGACATTCTTCGAACCATTGTAGGGTTCTGCCGTCTTGTTTCCCTCTTTCACGTCCTTGTTTAACCCAGTCATCCATTAAATTCCACTTCACTTCTGAAAATCTGCATCGATTTTCTGCACTTTCCATTGCTAAAACACCATTATACTTTTTGCAGAATTCAAAACCAGATTCATAGGATGTGTTAACATTTAAAGTAGTAATTATTTCAAGTTCCTTTGCTTTTTGAATTATTAATTTTAACATTTCAGAACCTAGACCTTTTCTTCGATGCTGTTTCAAGATTTTTATATAAAAATGTCCTACGTGTTTGTTTTGCTCATAATTTGGTGAACTTTTCTCTCTATAATTAAAATAAGCAAAGCCAACTACTTTTTGATCTTTCCAAACTGCCCAATTAACGTCACCCCAATTTGGACTTTTAGTTCTAAAATTTTTCATTCGATATTCATTTGTTGGTAACGGATCATCCTTTTCTTTTTCTCTAAACGCTTCATCGAGATAAGCAAATACTTTATACAATACTTCATCATCGGCAGTATAGGTATCAAGTTCTTTTATCGCGTATTTTTCTTTCATATTTTCCTTCATCCATCGAAAAGTGTGCGACATATTACACTTTGGCGTACTTTAACTACAATTTTATGGATATAAATCTTTCATTTACTCTACAAATCAACATTAGGATTTTACTTTAAAAATGTCTGAAATAATTTTTCAAGGAACAAAAAGAACTATGAGCTCGCAGGGTGCAAACCCATGAGAAATATGAGAATATTACTTACTTTTTCTATAATGATTACGTCTCATAAAATCTGACAATTTTGAAATAGGTTAGCAACAATAGTGGGTCATAAAGGGGATTAATCAAAATTTCTGCCTCATCTTTTATGAGCTGAACCTTTGTATCATACATACAAAGTATTCCACCTCTATTATTAGAAACTAATCTACCATTATTACTAATTTCTTTCGAATATATTCCTTTGTAGATTAATCTCTCATTGCCATCATAGATTTCATAGAGACTTTTCCAGATACCAAGTAACAAAAGAGGACTGTTCTTCGGTCGTTTACGGATAATTCTTCCACGCAATCTACCTTCATTGTCAAAAATGTCATATTTTTTCTCTTGAATTTCTAAGAGACCTACATGAGCATCAACATAGGCTATCTGATTATCTTGAGCATCTAGAAAAACAAAATCCCTGTCCAAAATGGCAGGAATCATTTTCATGTAACCTATGGTTTTACCTTCAAGATCTAAAATCAATAGCATTTTATTTCAAA
>DAOUWQ010000376.1 GCA_030667035.1 Candidatus Heimdallarchaeota archaeon
TCGTTGTAAGTCGTTTTGCTGGTATTTTAAACCAAACGGAAGCATATATTAGTGCTCAAGTTAAATTTCTCGAACAAGCTGGTCTGTTATTTTCACGTTATGAACCTGGTATGCATGGTGTTAGAAAAATATGCAGTACAAGGGTTGATACAGTTATTTTTAAATTATAATAAATTAAAAATCCAATCAATATTCAAGTATAATTAGTACTGGATATATGAGTTGGATTTCTTTTACTTTACTCTTGGAAAAGAGTATTGAAATTTAGTTTTTCTTTAATTTCATACGCTCAATAGCTGCATCAATAAATCCTTTGAATAATGGGTTGGGTTTCCATGGAATTGATGTAAATTCAGGATGGAATTGTGATGCATGATAAAAGGCATGATCGGGTAATTCCAAGATTTCCATTCTTCGTTTGTCTTCGGATGTACCTGAAAAGACTAAACCATTTTCTTCGAATTTATTAATATAGTCTGGATTAACTTCAAATCGATGTCTATGTCGTTCACGAATAGTTGTAGTACCGTAAAGTTCGAATGTCTTGGTCCCTTCTTTAACGATAACTGGTTGTCCCCCTAAATTCATTGTTCCGCCTAAATCGCTCACATCTTTCTGTTCTGGAAGTAAATCAATTACCAAATTCTTTGATTTCACATCACCATTCATAGTAAATTCAAAGCTTGTAGCATCTTTTAATTTCAAAACATGTCGAGCGAATTCAACAGTTGCTAATTGAAAACCAAAACATAATCCAAGGAAAGGAATATTATTTTCTCTAGCATATTGAATCATTTTGATTTTGCCTTCAGTACCTCGATAACCAAATCCACCAGGTATAATGAGACCATCGTAATCATTCAATACCTTCACTTTCATAGAATCATTTTCTATATCTTCTGTTTCAATCCAATCTATTTGTACTGTATATTTGTGAACTGCTGCTGCATGTTTTAAAGCTTCATTAACAGAAATATACGAATCAACTAATTGAGTATATTTTCCTCCCATAGCAATTTTAATCGTGGCAATAGGATTTTCATATCGATCGGTTAGTTCATTCCAAGTCTTCCAGTCGGGTTTAGCTAATTTTAAATTTAGTCTTCCTAAAATTAGATCACCGAAACCTTCCTGATCAAGTAAATATGGTGCTGAATAAACGGTCCTTAAATCTGGTAAAGTGAATACTGCTTCTTGAGGAACATTGCAGAATAAAGCAACTTTTCTTTCAGTTGCTTCATCTAAAACATCGTGACTACGACATACAATTATATCTGGATTTAACCCTATGCTTCGAAGCTCTTTCACTGAATGTTGTGTTGGTTTTGTTTTTGGTTCACCTAAATGTGCAGGAACTGGGACATATGTGGTGTGAACAAGAAGAGTATCTTCATCCTTCTCTTCCATTAGTATTTGACGGATGGCTTCTAAATATGGTAAAGATTCAATATCTCCTACAGTGCCACCAACTTCAACCAATAAAGCATCCGGATTCTTATAATCGATTATAGATCTAATCCTTTTCTTGATTTCATCAACAATATGGGGAATGACTTGAACGGTTTGCCCAAGGAAATCACCAGCGCGCTCTTTTCTAATTACTTCTCGATAGACTTTCCCTGTGGTAATATTCTGACTCTTTTTCATACTGAGACCTAAGATACGAGCATAATGACCAAAATCAACATCAATTTCTCCACCATCATCAGTAACGTAAACCTCACCGTGTTGTATAGGATTCATTGTTCCAGCATCGATATTGAGATACGGGTCCATTTTAATGAGATCGACAGTTCCTTTTCTTACTTGGATATTCTTTCCAATACTAGAGGCAACAATTCCCTTCCCAATGCCTGACATGACTCCTCCTACTACAAAGATAAATTTTGTTTTCTTAGACATTTGCTCACTTCTATTTGTTTTTTTAAAAAAAACACATCGTTTTATCAAGTATAATAGTATTTGGTTAACCAATAATTTACAGATATTTCAAATTATGGTTCATAGGTATTTTGTAAGAGTGAAAAATTAATTGTTATCTAAAATGATAACTCTGGACCTCTTATTCTCAACCAATCTCTTCTTTTTTGAAAGCCTGGACAAAAAACAGCTACTTCTTTCCAAAAGTTCTCTGAATGATTAGGATATTTTAGATGATATAATTCATGGATAATAATATAATCAATAACAGATACTGGAGCCATAATAATTAACCAATTAAATATCAAGATGTTATCTTTGGTACAACTACCCCATCTTTTCTGTTGTTCTCTAATTTTCATTCCTTGAGGTTGTATGCCAGTTTTCTCAGAAAGAATCCTAACCCTCTCTTTAAGAAATAGTATTACAGTTTTTCTTTCTTAAATACCCCTTTGTATAGATGTACGAACTATTAATTATTTAATTAATCTTTTAAGTAAACGACTATTACTTTCGGCAATCTCTAGATAAAATATCTATATATTTAGCTTAATAAATATTTTACTGAACGAAAATGCTCTCCAATGAACGCCGATTAACAAAGAAAGCATATAAAAAACTCATAGATGATCTGCCGAATGATGAATTGGAGCATGCATTAGAACAAATAGAGAGACTAACAATACCCGCAAACAAAGCCCTTCTTTTAACTGCTAAAGTAAAAATACACCCAACAAAAGAACAACAAAAAGTGTTATGGATATTAGCTGAAAACTGTCGGTTAATCCACTACTTTGCCAACAAGGGGCGAAAAGAATGGTGGGATAAAAATGAACATTTACCTAAAAAGAAACAAGACAAAGCAAACAAACCGACCTATCATAAGCAGTCGGCACAATTGCCAGAACTAAAAAAGCTTTATCCCAGGTACAAACAGAACTACGCCAAGACTTTACAAGATACACTCAAACAATTAGAAGCGGATTACAAATCATTTTTTGCTCTAAGAAGGAATGGCGATTCAGATGCTAACCCTCCTCGCTTCAAAGGAAAGAAATATTTTACCACCATTCATTACAATCAGAAAGGATTCAAAATAGAAGGGACAAAAATTAACTTTACTCATTTTTATCCTTCAAAAGAAACAAAAGACAAAGTGAACCTCACTTTTGAGATGCAAAAAAAATTCGACTTCACTGGAAAAAAAGTTAAGCAAGTGACCATTTACCAGA
>DAOUWQ010000105.1 GCA_030667035.1 Candidatus Heimdallarchaeota archaeon
ACGGAAATTGGTGGATCAGAATATACTCGAGTTATTCATCAAACAGAAAACGGCGAAGTTCCTAAAGTCGATTTTACAAGCGCTAAGAATACTTTGTCAGATATGGTGTCTATCATCAATTCTGAACTGGTTACTGCTTCGCATGATTTATCGAAAGGTGGACTGTTTGTAGCATTGACTGAAATGGCAATGGCTGGCGATTTAGGTTTTAACATAGATTTACATCGAATACCTGCAGATACAGACCGGGTTGATATCAAATTATTCTCTGAAACACATGGGAGATTCCTACTAACAACAACTGAAGAAAATCTTGGAAAAATTGTTACTCAATTTGCCCAACACCAAATCCCCGCTACTTTAATCGGAACAGTAACTGAAGAGAAGAAACTACTAATAAGCAACGGTAGTGATACTAATATTATTGAATTACCGCTTGAGGAAATCAAACAAAAGTGGAAATTTAGAATGGAAGAAGAAATGGAAGGCAAAGTTCAGAAATGAATTCCTTTCAGACTTTCCTTTTTCATTTGGTGGTAAATCTAAAAATTTTAAAACCATAGAGAAAAATGTCGCTTGAGGATATTTGCTTGGAAATTGACAAACCTAGAGAACATTGTGGAATTATTGGTATACGAACCACGAAACGTATTCACGATTTAGGTTTCTTGCTTTATCAAGGGTTGTTAGCTTTGCAACATAGAGGACAATCTAGTGCAGGAATTACAATAGTCAATAAGAAAAATATGCGCACAATTTCTGACCTTGGTTTTGTTAAAGATATTTTTGATAAAACAACGTTAGCATCCTTAAAGGGTAAATTTGGTATCGGTCATGTTCGCTATCCCACAGCAGGTGTCGATTTAACAATAGGTATTCAACCATTTGTTATGCAAACTAGAACTATGAAGTTGGCAATTGCCTTCAATGGAACAATCGCTAATTATGAAGAAGTTCGGGATTTTCTCATGGAAGAAGGTTACCGCTTTAGTCATGACACCGATACAGAAGTTATTGGTAAGCTCCTTGATTTTGGTTTAGAAAAAGAGAAAGGCGATATGGTTAAGGCTTGTAAATTACTTATCGAAAATCTAGATGGTGCCTATTCAATCCTAATTACTACAAGCAGAGGGGAACTGATTGCTTTACGAGATCCTTTAGGATTCAAACCTTTGTGTTATGGAAAAACACGAGAAGGTGATTTTGTAATCGCTTCAGAAACAATAGGATTAACTATTGTCGGAGCTAAGCCTGAAGGTGATATCAAACCTGGTGAAATGCTTATTGTAACGGATAAGAGCATTAAACATAAACGTTTGATTAAAGAAGAAAAAGTTGCCCATTGTATGTTCGAATGGGTTTATTTTGCTCGACCAGATGCAGTAATGGATGGCGTATCAGCATATGAAGCGCGAGAGAAAATTGGTCGTGCTCTTGGAAAATTATTCAAAGAAAGAGGGTACGAAGCAGATCTCGTAGTCCCTATACCAGATTCTGGTAGAATTGCAGCAATAGGTTTCTCCAAAGAAACAAAGATCGAATATTCTGAGGCATTAATTAGAAATCGCTATGTTGGTAGAACGTTCATTATGCCCAGACAGGCTGCTCGAGAGGAAGCAGTTAAGCTAAAATTGAATGTAATGTCAAATCTTGTTAAAGGTAAGAGAGTGGTTCTAGTTGATGATTCAATGGTAAGAGGGACCACATCAAAAGGAATCATCAAAATGATTCGTGATGCTGGAGCAGAAAAAGTTTATTTCGCAATTAGTTGTCCTAAATTAATCCATCCATGTTTTATGGGCACTGATTTTCCAACAGAACGAGAATTAATTGCTTGTGGACGAACAGATGAGAAAATAGCCGAACTAGTAGGTGTAGATGCAATAATCTATAATACTGTTCCATTATTGGTCAATTCAATTGGATTCGACCTCTGGCCGGACAATAATAATCTCTGCTTAGCTTGTCTCACAGGAGACTATCCAATTAAATCTACACCTTCTCAAGGATTATGTGAAAGAGAGAGTTAGTATTTCTTTTTCAGTTATATTTGCTTTAGAGTAATCTCATCTTTAATACCTTCAATTTGATTTTCTGAAGGATCTTCTAAAACGGTTTTTCTCTTTGAGAAAGTTATTAGTAAAACACCAGTAACTACACCAATCATATAAATTACATAGGATATAAGTTCTAACCATGTAGGCTTATCTTGATAGCCTATCAATACTCTGAGAAATTTTCCAATCTCAGAGGTACTATCACTTAGAATGTGACTAGTATCCCAAACAGTTTGCTGGAAGAAAAAACTCTCAGAGCCAAACCAACCAACTTCTTGTAGTTCATGTAAACCATGAGTGACCATTCCACCAGCAAAAATTATCAGAAAAATGCTTGTGATAGTAAAGAAGTGTTTCAAACTTATATTCTGTCCAGACCAGAAAAGAATAACAGCTATAACAATAGAAACAGCAATACCAGCCAAACTTGACCAAATAATCGTGAATATATTACTTTCAGTAGCAATTACACCCGCCATAAAAAGAACTGTTTCAATGCCTTCTCGAACAACTGAAATAAATGCAAGAAAAACCAAACCAAACCTTTGCTCTGTCTTTATTGTCATCTCTATTTTGTTTTCAAGTTTACCTTTGATGTCCTTACTAGTTTTCATCATCCAAATAATTACACAAGTTAGAATCAAAGCAGCTAAAATCATTGCAATGCCCTCAATGATTTCTTCGTATTGTTCAAAACTTCCTAAAACAAAATAGAATATTAAGGCAGAACCAATTGAAGTTAGTATGGCTAACGCTGTACCAATCCAAATATCTCTACGCAATTCTTTGTGGTCAACTTTCTTAACGTAAGCTAAAAGAATACCAATTATTAATGCAGCTTCAATTGTTTCTCTCATTGTAATTAAAAAACTAGCAAGACTAAACATTCAATTATCCTTCAATAAGATAACCCAGTTATGTTATTTAATAACTAATAATTAAAAAATATCAGAAAAAGCTTTTTTTCTTTTACTTAGTAATAAACGAGTAATTTCTAACTAATAGTTAAATAAGAAATGAAATCAATTGTTAACCTTACGAGTAAAATGAAAAGTTTAAAAGATTATTATCCGAAATTAAAGTAGAAGTGAAAAAATGGCTGGAAAAAAAAGTAAGGTACTACTAGTTGGGCAAGGAGCAAGAGAACATGCTATAGCAAAAGCGCTGAAACGAAGCGATTTAGAGCTTTATGCTTTTATGAAAGCAAAAAACCCTGGTATAGCAAAACTATCAACAAAAGTGAAAATTGCTAAATTGAATGATTATATTGCGCTAGAGGAATTCATTAATGATATTCAGCCTGATTTTGCTGTTATTGGTCCTGAGAATCCTTTAGCAGAAGGCATTGTTGATTTCTTAAAAAACATAGGAGTAGAGTCTATAGGACCTACGAAAACTAATGCCAGAGTGGAATCTTCAAAGAGTTTTACTCGAGATTTAATGAAGAAATATAATATCCCAGGAATTATTGAATTCAAAGTTTTCCAACCCGATTCAAAGGATCAAGAGATTATTGATTATATTAACAAACTTGGGAAAGTAGTTGTTAAAAGAGATGGCCTTGCCGGTGGAAAAGGAGTAAAGTTAATGGGTGAGCACCTCTTAGGAGTTGCTGAAGTAGTTGCATTCTGTAAAGAAATCTTCCAACAAGGAGAACCAGTTGTTTTAGAAGAATTACTTGTTGGAGAAGAATTCTCACTTCAATGTTTTGTATCAGGAGAAGATATTGTTCCCACGCCAATAGCACAAGACCATAAACGGGCTTATGATGGAGATCAAGGACCAAATACTGGAGGGATGGGATCCTATAGTGCCGAAGATCATCTATTACCATTCATTCGAGCAAACATAGTAGAAGAAGCAAAAGAGATCATCAAAAAATCTGCTATAGCAATCAAAGAAGAAACTGGACAAGATTATTGTGGTATTTTGTATGGTGGATTTATGTTAACCACAGAAGGATTAAAGCTCCTTGAATACAATGCTCGTTTTGGTGACCCCGAAGCAATGAATGTATTACCACTCTTGAAAACACCTCTCATTGATATTTTCAATGCAATGATCAAAAAGGAGCTAGCTAAACTTACAGTGGAATTCGAACAAAAAGCAACAGTATGCAAATATCTTGTTCCTGAAGGTTACCCAGTGTCGCCTAAAAAAGATGAACCAATAGATATTGCCGTTAAAAAAATACTCCGAGAAGGAGCTGATTTATTCTATTCATCTGTTAGCGAGTTAAAAGCAGGGAAAATAATCACTACATCCTCTCGAGCAATAGCTATTGTCGGTATTGCAGATACTATCGAGCAAGCAGAAGAGATAGCTGAAAAAGCAACAACTTATGTCAAAGGACCTCTGTTCCACAGAAAAGATGTTGGAACGAAAGCACTAATTCAAAAAAGGATCGACCACCTAAAAGAGTTGAATATTTTATGATTTGTTTCTTTGACCTTGAGGGGCCTCTCTGTCCAATCGATCATGCAGCGGATGTGATAGAAGGTATTGGTAGGAAGTTGGGAAAGGAACAAGACTTCTACCAACTTTTCAAAATGATCAGTGATTATGATGATGAATTATTCTTAGTTGATAAGAAAGAGGGATACTGGCCAGGAGATACACTCAAATTAATCGCTCCTATTGTTGTCTCATTTGCAGTAGAAGAGGAAATGGTAGCTATATCTCAAAAAGCAGAACCTACTGAAGGAGCTGTTGAGCTCTTCGACTATTTACACAAAAAGGATATTCCAACATTTATTATTTCAACAAGCTATTCTCAACATGCACATACAATTGCAGAGAAACTTAGCCACCCAATAGAAAACGTTCGATGCACTAAACTTGATTTCTCACTAAAACCACAAAATACTGATGTTTTGAACCAATTATTTGATGATATTTTTCCGAGATTCTTAAAAAATGGTTTAACAGAAGTAAAAAGAGATCTTGATAAATACTTCTTTGATGAGATACCAAAATCAGATTTTGGTCCAATCTTTGAGGATACAATTGTTTGTGGTGGAGGCAGAAAGAAAGAAAATGTAATCGATATTTTGCAAGAATATTCATGCGAACCAGACGAAGCATTCTCTGTTGGGGATAGTATTACAGATATTCAAATGTTAGATTTTATCAGAAAGAATGGATGAACGGCAGTTTCCTTTAACGGCAATATTCATTCATTAAAACCAGCATCTATTGCTTACTCCGGAAAATCAATACTACCACTAAAGGGACTCATAGATGTTTTTCCTGAAACAAAGGAATTTATTTTAAATTTCACAGAAGAAGAAAAACAAGAAATGATAATCAATGATGAAAACTTGCATTTAGTAGAAGGATTATCAAAAGAGGAATTCAGCAAGTTGTTATCATTACAAAAGAAATATCGCAAACTTCTTCGAGAAAAAGCAGCTCAATTAACTTAGCTCTTTTTTCCGTTTTTTGTTCAAGCAGTATCGAGTAAATCTTTAATAATTTAGAGCTGAGAAAATTGAATCAGTGCTTATTAAAAGAGAGCTTTTTTTAATCTTTAAATGGTGAACCACTAATTGACAATAAAAAAAGAAGCAGATGAAGAAATTATTTCCCTTGTTCAAGAGGATCCCACTCCGGGAAGGCAATTCTTATCAAAGGAACAAAGAAGAAGAAATATTATTTTCTTTGCAATTTCTGCATTCTTTACTGGTTCGGCAAATATTATCCATTTTACTTTTTACAATCCTTTTTTTCTATATATTAAGGATTCAGAACGGTTAATTGGTATTATTGCTACTGTTGCTTCTCTTTGTGGGCTTGTAGGGTTAATTTTCGCCGATTATTTGAATGACTTAATAGGGTACAAACGAGTGCTAATTATTGGTTTGGTTTTAATCTCGGCATCTTATATCTTTTTTATTTCCAGACCAACTCAAATTATC